>CAJXMY010000062.1 GCA_913056435.1 uncultured Hyphomonadaceae bacterium
GACGTTGCCCCGGCCGGAATGCCTGGGGGAGGACGGGGAGGAGCTCCACCCGCTGTCCGAGGAAGAGCAGGCCGAGGTTGCCGCCTACCAGGCCAAGTTGGCCGAGCAGGAGGAAGCTCGCGAGACACGCCGTAAGGCGCTAGAGCTCGAGGCCAAGAAGCTCAAGACGGAGGTCGCGGACATCATCCGGGGCTTCGATGACCGCCTGGCGGATCCCACGGGCCCGCGTGAACTCCCGGAACAGGGCGTCGCCATCGCCCCACCGGATTGCGCGTTGCAGGGCCGCCAGATCTTCGCTGAACCGGCCAAGGGTTTCCAGAACAGCGTCCCGGTTGGTCAGGAAAACATCCCGCCACATGGTCGGATCTGATGAAGCGATCCGTGTGAAATCTCGAAATCCGCCTGCCGAATATTTCACCACTTCGCCGTCTTCGACGCTCTCCATGTCATAGGCCGTCGAGACAATGTTATAGGCGATGAGGTGCGGGAGATGGGAGGTAATCGCGAGAACACGATCGTGACGATCCGGTGCCATTTGTTCGACCCGAGCGCCAAGGCCCTCCCAAAAGGCCACAAGTCTTTCAACCGCCGCAGCATAGCCCGGTTCACCGGAGGGTAATGGGGTCAGGATATGCCAGGCTTCTTTGAAAAGGTCGGCAAATCCGGCGGTGGGGCCGGATTTTTCCGTTCCGGCGATGGGATGGCCCGGAATAAGATGGACGTGATCCGGGCAGGCTTCCGCCATATCTTCGCTGGCCTTCTGCTTCACCGACCCCACATCTGTCAGGATCGCGCCATGGGCGAGGCTTGATGAGATGTCTCTTGTCAGGAGACCAAGGGCTCCAACCGGAACGCATAGGAACACCGCATCGGCGTTTTCGACCGCGTCTGCGGCGCTGTCGAACACCCGCCCATCCAGAAGTCGGCCGGCAATGCTTCGGGCCTCTTTGTCGGCATCAAAGAGGTGGATGTCCTTGGCGCCGCCATAGGCCCGAACCGCTTGGGCCAGCGAGGAGCCCAGCAGTCCGACGCCCAGAATGGCGATGCGATCAAAGATGGTTTGTGTCATTGCGTCCCCAGAAAAGCCTGAAATGCAGCGATCACCGCGTCATTGGCAACGCTGGTGCCGATGCTCAGGCGCAGACAGTCTGGCAGGCCATAAACGTCGACATTTCGGGCGACAATGCCCTGATTACGAAGAAATTTATCGGCATCGTTTGCGGTCCGGCCCGGTTCCCCCGGGAACCTGATCAGGATGAAGTTTGCCACACTGGGTATGATATTCAAACCGAGAGACCCAAGAGTTTCTGTCAGCCGGGCGCGTTCGATCTCCGTTTCTTTTCTGGACCGTGATTGAAAGGCCGTATCCTTGATGGCGGCGATCCCGGCGGCCTGCGCGGGCGCACTTACATTGAAGGGGCCGCGGGTGCGGTTGAGGGCATCAATCACGCTTTCCGGTCCATAAGCCCAGCCGAGGCGCAGTGCGGCAAGACCATGTATTTTGGAGAATGTCCGGGTGACAAGGACATTGGCCATGCGGCCTGCGAGGTCGGTGCCGTCCGTATAGTCCGGTTCGGAGACATATTCGGCATAGGCGCCGTCGAGCACAAGCAGCACATTGTCGGGAAGGCCGGCATGCAGACGTTCGATATCCGCCTTCGGGATGTAGGTGCCCGTTGGATTGTTGGGATTGGCAAGAAAAAGGATCCGGGTTCTGGGTGAGACCCTTTCAAGCAGGGCGTCGACATCGGTCCGGAGGTCGGTTTCTGGCGCCCTGATGGTGACCGCGCCGGATTGCTGAGCCACCAGTCTGTAGACGAGGAAGCCATGTTCACTCTGCAGGATTTCGTCACCCCGCCCCAGATACGCCCGCCCGAGAAGCTGGAAGATCTCGTCTGAGCCCGCGCCACAGACGATCCGGGCAGGATCAAGCCCATAAGTCTGTCCGATTGCGTCTCTCAGGGCGACGGCGCCGCCATCCGGGTAAAGCGCGAGTGTCTTGGCGGCGTCGATAACGGCTTCTCTGGCAGCGGGGCTGCAACCCAGAGGGTTCTCGTTCGAGGACAGCTTCCATCCCGTGTCGAGTTTCTGGCCACCCTTATACGGGGTAATGTCAAGGATATTGGAAAGGGGTTTCGGGCCCGACATGGCATCCTCCGCATCAGAGGTGCGTCGTGACCCGAATACGCCCGGAAATCAAGTCTTCTGGCCCGCGGGCTCAGGATTTATCCGCTGATGGCCTGACCGTCCCGTTCTCCTGTCCGGATCCGGACAACGGTGTCCATGGGCGTTACAAAGATTTTCCCGTCGCCGATGGTTCCTGTATTGGCGGATTTGGTAATCGCATCCACGATCTTATCCGTTTCGGTCTCCGTACAGGCCACCTCGATCTTGACCTTGGGAAGCAGACGGATTTCGTATTCCGCGCCGCGATAGACCTCGGTTTTTCCCTGTTGGCGGCCATATCCGCGCACTTCTGTGACCGTCAGGCCAGAGACGTCCGCGTCCCGCAACGCGTCCATGACTGCGTCCAACCGACTGGGTTTGAAGATTGCCGTAATGAGTTTCATCGCCCCTGTTCCTTGCGTCTTAACTTGGGTAAACCAAACCGGACATCAAAGCCCGGCCGAGGTCAATCATTTCTTCTCTGGCCTGTCTGAGCCACTGGAGGCTGCCTCACAATTGGGCAGATTTGGTTCCATCCGGCTCTGTTTCGCGGTTCGTGTGACCACCGCGCCGGCTGTTCCGCCAGGCTCGGCATATAATCGCTTGGTGGCCTCGACGAGAACCAGCCCGCCAAATCCGGGCATAGCGGTGTCGCCGACCCGTTCCCAGATATTCGCTGCACTGGTAATGACCGACCAGTCCAGCGGGGGCATGTGGACCGCGGTTGCGGAGGCGGTGACCTGGAACAGGCTTTCTGAGAGGAACCGGACCAGCTGGCGTCGCGTCCATGGGCGTCCGTGCCCGAGGGCCAGCGCTTCATTAACGGACCACAAGCTGCGCCGGTTGGTTGTGCCAATGATCAGGCGACCCTCCGGCGCCAGAAGACGCCAGGCCTCCCGCATGAGTTGCCGGGGATGATCGGCTTCCTCCAGCGCATGCAGCATCAAGATGCGGTCAAAGCTGGCTTCAGCGAAGGGGAGGCGGTGTTCGGGAGCCAGCAGGACGCGGCCCTGATGGGTCGGTGCCGGTGCAGGCGACCCGATCTCCTCGGGGAGAACGGACAGACCGACCATATGCGGGGCGGGCCAGGCGGCGAAAACCGGCAGGGTGTAGCCAATGCCAAGGATGATCTCGCCGGGCCCTGATGCCCAGAGATCACTTATGCGCCGAGCAATCAGGGCCGAGGCGGCGCGACCGATCCGGCTTGTATAAAAAGCTTCGAGGGTTGCCGCAGACTGCCGCATGTGGCTGTTGTGTCCTGTCTATACTGTTCAACGACGAGGCTTCGCCATGCTGACGATACATCAATTTCCCTGTCTCAACGACAATTATGGCTATCTGGTGCATGACACAATATCCGCTGAGACGGTCGCTGTAGATACGCCGGACGCCGACACCTATCTGGCCGAAGCGGCCAGCCGCGGGTGGAATATCAGCGCGATCTGGAACACGCACTGGCACCCTGATCATGCGGGCGGAAATCTGGCCATCAAAGCGGCGACCGGTTGCCAGATCATGGGCCCCGCAGGAGAAGCTGGCAAGATACCGGGGCTGGATCGGGCGGTCGGGGGCGGTGACGAGGTCTGGATCGGGGCGCACCGGAGCTCGGTTCTGGACGTTCCGGGGCATACGCTGGGTCATATCGCCTACCATCTTGGCGATGATGGGGTGGCGTTTGTGGGCGATGCGGTCTTCGCCCTTGGATGTGGCCGGGTGTTCGAGGGCACGCCCGAGATGATGTGGACCTCGCTTCAGGTGATCAAGGCCCTCCCGGCGACAACCGCCTTATACTGTGCCCACGAATACACCCAGGCCAATGCGCGGTTCGCGGAAACGGTTGATCCGGACAATCCCGATCTGCGCGACTATATCCGCGAGATCGATGAGAAACGGGCCCGCGGCGCCTGGACGGTGCCGATGTCGCTGGCACGGGAGCTCCGAACAAACCCGTTCCTGAGGGCGGATGATCCTGGGCTGCAGGCCGCCATGGGCCATGCCGGAGATGCCGTAGCGACCTTCGCCGAGGTCCGGGGCCGAAAGGACCGGTTCTAGATGAGGCGGGCCTTGTCGGGGGATCTGGGGGCGGCCGAGATCATTCGTTTGCTCGGGCTGAGCCCCCATCCGGAGGGGGGACATTATAAGGAGACCTGCCGGGTCGGTCCCGGCGAGACCGGGACCTCATCGGCCATTTACTATCTTTTGCAGGCGGATGAGGTGTCGGCCTGGCACCGGGTTCAGGATGCCGATGAATACTGGCTCTGGCACGCTGGCGGTCCCTTGAGCCTGACCCTGTCCCCGCCAGATGGCCGGGGAGCGACGCCCCATCAGCTCGGGCCTGATCTCAGGGCCGGGCAGCGCCCGCAATGTCTGGTCCCGGCCAATGCCTGGCAGACTGCAGAAACTCTGGGCGCCTGGACGCTGGTCAGCTGCATCGTCGCGCCTGGCTTCTCCTTCTCAGGGTTTGAGATGGCGCCGCCTGACTGGCGGCCGGTCATCTGAGACCCCCTGGTCGAGGGGCCCGGAACCGGGAGGACGTTTACCATGGCCATACCCGTCACATCACGGTAAGGCCGCGTTTGGAAACCCCCCGGCCCGGCTCAGGCTCGAGCTGATGGGGTGACCCAGAACGCCCTCCAGCCAGCGCGCGGTCTGTAGCAGGACCGAAAGGTCAATCCCCGTCTCATAGCCGGCGCGCTCCAGCATGTAGACGACATCCTCTGTGGCCACATTTCCGGTGGCAGCCGGTGCGAAGGGGCATCCGCCAATCCCGCCGCAACTGGCATCAATTACGTCGACGCCGGCGTCCACGGCCGCAAACACATTGGCCAGGCCAGTGCCGCGGGTGTTATGAAAATGCATGCGCAGATAAACATCCGGGGCTTCCAGTCTCACCCGCTCCACCCGTTCGCGAACATCCCACGGGGTGGCGACGCCGATGGTGTCGCCGAGTGCGATCTCTGAGGCCCCCGCGCGCTGCGCCTGTGCCGCGAGATTGGCGACAAGGGTAGGGGAGACCTCGCCATCATAGGGGTCGCCAAACGCCACAGCGATGGTGGCCGAGAGGGGCAGGCCGGCCTCATGGATCAGAGGCGCACACCGGGCCAGCATGTCGGCGCTGTCCTGTGGGGACATGCCCTGATTGCGATGGCCGAAGCCCTCGCCGGCCACGAGGACAAAATTGATCTCGTCGGCCTGAGCGGAGATCGCGCGGCGGATCCCCTTTTCATTCAGGGCGAGGGCGATGTGCCGGGTCGGCCGCGCCCGGTTGAGCCGCCGGAACACATCCAGGCTGTCAGCCATTTTGGGCACGGCGCTTGGCGAAACAAAAGCGCCAGATTCCATGCGCCGGATGCCGGCCTCTTCGAGGCGCTCGATGAATTCGAGCTTCTGGTCCGTCGATAGCTGTGCCGGATCATTCTGCAGGCCGTCGCGTGGACCCACCTCAACAATGTCGATACGTCTTGTCATGATGACATTTTACGGGGCATTGAGAACGAATGACAGCCTCTTCTCCACTCCAGGGTGTTCGGGTTATTGAACTGGGCCAGCTGATCGCCGGCCCTTTTTGCGGGCAGCTGCTCGGCGATTTTGGCGCCGAGGTGATCAAGGTCGAGGCGCCGGACCGGCCTGATCCCGCTCGGGACTGGGGGGCCGCGAAGCGGGACGGGCACAGCCTGTTCTGGCCCATTATAGCCCGAAACAAGCAGTCCCTGACGCTCAATTTGCGCGTGGCGAGAGGGCAGGACCTTTTGCGCAAGCTCGTGGCCACCGCGGATGTTCTGGTCGAGAATTTCCGGCCGGGGACGCTGGAAAAATGGGGCCTGGCCCCGGCGCAGCTGCATGAGATCAACCCGCGCCTCGTGATCGCCCGTGTCAGCGGCTATGGCCAGACGGGCCCCGAGGCGTCCAAGCCAGGCTATGCCAGTGTCGGAGAGGCCAAGGCCGGCCTGCGGCACTTGATCGGTGAACCGGATCGTCCGCCGGCTCGGGCCGGGGTGTCGCTGGGCGACACGATGACAGGGACCTTTGCCGCACTCGGCGTTATGATGGCCCTGTTTGCCCGCGAGAAAACCGGCCGCGGTCAGGTCGTTGATGCCGCCATCTATGAAAGCGTGCTCGCCTTCATGGAGAGCCTCATCCCAGAATATGCCCTGGCAGGCCATGTTCGCAATCGCACCGGTGGCATTCTGCCAAAAATCGCGCCGTCCGGTGTTTATCCGTGTACGGATGGGATGGTGATCATCGGCGCCAATCAAGACACCCTCTTCTCGCGGTTTTGTGACATGATGGGGGTGAACTGGGCTGATGATCCGCGTTTTGCCACGCACAATGCGCGCGGAGAGAATCAGGCGGAGCTCGACCACATGATTGCCAGGTGGACCGGTGAACGAACCCTGTCCGAGGTTCTGGCCGCGTGCGAGGCGGCGGCGGTCCCGAGCGGGCCTGTCAATACTGGACGTGAGCTGCTCGAGGACGCTCAGGTTCGGGCCCGCCAGGCCATCATCCGACTGTTTGATCCGGTCATTGGCCGGGAGGTGCCGATGCAGGGCGTGGTCCCCAAGCTGTCCGACACACCCGGGGGTGTCCACTCAACCGGGCCTGAACTGGGGGCCCACACCCTCCCTATTTTACGGAGCCTTGGCTGCTCTGACTTAACAATTGAGGACCTTCGGCATGACGGCGTCATTTGATCCACCCCTGTCCGGGACAGACCAGGACGAAACAGCTGAGTTCCGCCCAAAGTTCAATGAGAACGGGCTTATTCCGGCGATTGCGCAGGACGCTGACTCAGGCGAGGTCCTGATGATGGCCTGGATGAACGCTGAAGCGCTCCGTCGAACCCTCGAGACCGGTGAGGTCACCTACTGGTCAAGGTCCCGCCGGGCCCTCTGGGTGAAAGGGGAAACGTCGGGACACGTTCAAAAGCTGGTGGAGGCGTGGATTGATTGCGATCAGGACGCTCTGGTTCTCAAGGTCCAACAGGCAGGTCCAGCCTGTCACACGTCCCGGCGCAGCTGTTTCTACCGGCGTGTGACCGCACCGGATCAGTTGTCGCCGGACGCAGGATGAAACGCGCAGCAGCACGACCCCGCCAAGCGTGAAAAGGCCCCCCATGTTGTCAGCTTCCGATTCCATTGCGCTTCCTCTGCCGGGCTTTGACACGCCGATATTCCGGCGATCCCATGTCAAAGGCGATGGGCGAGCGCTGTACCTTTATGGATATACTCCGCATACAGACGAACCATTGCCGGAGCCCTCTGGGGAGATTGCGCCTGGCGGCAGTCTGAGGTGGCACCCTTTGCGTCAGGAATGGAATATTTATGCCGAACATCGCCAGAGCCGCACTTATAAGCCCTCGGCCGCCGCTGACCCCCTCGCCCCCAGCACACTAAATGCTCCGCCTACGGAGATTCCGTTTTCGCGGTTTGAGCTGGCCGTGTTCGAGAACAAGTTCACCAGCCTCCATGCGGCCGCCCCAACGCCGGCCGGGCTTGCCGGTCTCGACGTGGCTGGCGCGGTCGGCCACTGCGATGTGGTTGTGTATGGCGAGACGCCACAGGGAGACCTGTGGTCGATCGGGCAGGCGCGTCGCCGGCTTCTCGTGGCGGCCTGGCTGGACCGATATGACGCCCTCTACGCGGCAGGCCATAAATTTGTGCTGCCGTTCGAGAATCGGGGCGACGAGGTGGGCGTGACGCTACATCACCCTCATGGTCAGATATACGCCTTCCCCTTTGTGCCCGAGGTTCAGAAGAAGGCTGCGGCGGCCTTCGCCATGGGGTATGATCTCTCGGAAATCATTGAAAAAAATTTAGCCCGGTATACGATTTCAAAGGCCGGTGGGCTGGAGGCGTTTTGTCCCCCTTTCGCGCGGTTTCCGTTTGAAGTCTGGATTGCCCCCCGGCAGCGGCATCCCGGCCCGTGGAGTTTTAATGCGGAGGAGATCGATGGATTTGCCCACCTTCTGGGTGAGGTTTGCGCGCGCTATGATGCCTTTTTCCAGCGTCAGACGCCCTACATGCTGAGCTTGCATGCTGCGCCTCTCGGCACCGCGGACCGGTTTCACTTTACCGCGCAGTTCTATCCCCTCCTGCGTGCGCCAGACAGGGTGAAATATCTCGCCGCCGTCGAGCAGTCGACGGGAACCTTTACCGTTGATGTGATGCCCGAATATGCCGCCCAAGTCCTTCGGAGTGTCCTTTGAAGACGGGGCTCTTCGAGCGTGTTTTCGAACGCCGGGCCGACGTCGTCCGGGCGACACCCGGCCGTGTCAATCTAATTGGTTCGCATACGGACTATAATGGTGGGATGGTGTTGCCGGTTGCGCTGCCTATCGGAACCGAGGTGGCGGTGGCCGTGACGGAGACGCCCCTGATCCGGATCTTTTCATCAAAGTTCGAGGAGGTGGTGAGCTATTCTTTCACGGACAAAGCACGCGGCCACTGGGCGGACTATGCCGCGGGTGCGGTCATCACCGCCCGAAAGCGGGGTCTGGTGTCGCGGGGGGTCGACGTGGCCATAGAGGCGAACCTTCCGGCGGGCGCAGGGATTTCATCTTCAGCTTCGGTCATTGTGGGCGTCCTGAAGGCGCTTCGTCGGTTGGGCGACGCAGCGCTGTCTGAGACCGAGATTGCGCAGCTCGCGCGGGAGGTCGAAAACGCCTTTATCGGTCTGCCATGCGGGATCATGGATCAGATGGCGGTTGCGGTGGGCAGGACGGACTGCGCCATGGCACTGGATACCGGAACCCTGGCTTATGAGCTGGTGCCCCTGCCCCCGGATCTGCGTGTCTGCGTCATCCATTCCGGGATTGACCGGGCGCTGTCAGACGGGCGCTATGCGCGCCGGGCGGAGGAGTGTCTGGAGGCCAGCGCCGCGTTTGGACACCGTCCCCTTTGCCAGCTGCGCCGGTCACAGATCGAGGCGCTGACGGATCTGCCCGAGACGCTCAGGCGCCGAGCTCGACACTGTTCGGCGGAGCATCAGCGCGTTCTGTCCGCGATCGGCGCGCTCAAGGCCGGCCAGCTTGAAACCTTTGGTCGGCTGATCAGTGCCAGTCACGCTTCGCTTCGGGATGACTTCGAGATTTCTCTTCCGGACATTGATGACCTTGTGTCCGATGCGGTGGCGCTGGGCGCGCTTGGTGCGCGGCTCACCGGCGGTGGGTTCGGGGGCTGTATCGTGGCCTGCATCAAGCCCGACAGGTTTGAAGCCTGGATCTCGGCCCTTTTGTCCCGCCATCCGCGCGCGCGACTGATTTGCTAGGGGCGTCCTGTATCCCTGACCAAAGTCAAACGCCGAGTTGAAATCGTCCGTTAGACTGGGCCCAGCGCGTTGGTATCCGCGCGGTGGAGGTCCAGGTTTGATGATCCGGAAAGCATGGCGATCCCGACTGGATTCGAACCAGTGACCTACAGATTAGGAATCTGTTGCTCTATCCTGCTGAGCTACGGGACCGACCCGGCTTCCTTATCGCGAAAGTCGCCGTCGATGAAGGGGGTATGACAAAAGCTGCTGCCTCTGTCCTGATGCTGCTGGCTCTGGCAGCGTGTGGTGCAAACGCCCCCATGCCCGGTCTGGAGGCAGGTGAGCGGGGCCGGGTCGTGCGCGTTGTGGATGGCGATGTGCTCATGCTCAACGGGGGTCAGACTGTCCGTCTGGCCAGCCTTGAAGCCCCGCGCCTCGCCCGCCGGGACGCCGAGGCGGAGCCCCACGCAGAATCGGCCCGGGACATGTTGGAGACTTTGAGCCTGGGACGCGATGTTCAGCTCTACTATCCGGGGTTGACGCGGGACC
>CAJXMY010000063.1 GCA_913056435.1 uncultured Hyphomonadaceae bacterium
TTGATATAAAGCGTGTAAAAATGCGAATAGAAGATGACATTGAGACTATTATAGGAGGTACATTTCACCCCAGAAAATCTACTAAATAAAAAGAGGCAATAGAGCATTAAATATGAAATACTTTGAAGCAAGAAGAAACAATTAAATATTGATAACGAAAACTAAAACTAGGAGTAGAAATGGTAAGCGATATTAAAGTAACTAAACGTGACGGGAAGACCGAAAAACTTGACCTTGAAAAGAACTTATGAACTTTTAGAGCCTTGAAGCGGCGCAAAAGGCAGCTTACGTGCAGGACCTGGGTGCGGACCATGTCATCAACTATCGCGAGGACCGCTTCGAGGGCATGGTGCGCAAGATCACCAAAAAGCGCGGTGTCGATGTGGTGTTCGAACATGTTGGCAAGGACACCTGGGCGGGCTCAATGTTGTCCATGCGCCCCGGCGGCAGACTGGTCACCTGCGGCTCCACCAGCGGCTGCAGCTGACCAACCAGGTCCCGCCTGCCACGACCCCCGGGTGCGCTCCGGCGCCCCGGGGTCGTGCGCGTCTCGGGCGGGGTCGGCCGGCTCAGCTCGCGGGCTGGTCGTCGGCCCGGCCGGGGCGGATCAGGCCCTGCGCCTGCGGGAAAAGCAGGTGATCGAAGTCGCCCCGCTGGCCTTCATGCGGGGGCGGACGCTGAAACAGGCCTTCGTGATCATGGATGAGGCACAGAATGCGTCCATCGCCCAGATGAAGATGGTCCTGACCCGGCTCGGGCGTGACAGTCGCATGGTGGTCACGGGCGATCCCGGCCAGGTCGACCTGCCGCCGAGCCAGCCCTCCGGGCTCGCCCATGCGCTCGATATTCTCGAGGGGGTGCCGGGCATTGGCAGAACCGAGTTCACGGCCAGTGATGTCCGACGACATGCCCTGGTGTCCAGAATCATCAAGGCTTATGATGCGGCGGGCCGCACCGGTCATGATTGAGCTTGAGTTCAGGGTCGACGGAGCAGAGTGGTCGCAGCTTCCAGAGCTGGAACCGACCTGTCGGGCCGCACTGGAGGCCGGGGCGGCTGTGGCCGGCCTCAGAGGCGAGGTCAGCCTGTTGCTCTGCAGCGATCCTGCGATCCAGGCGCTCAACGCGACGTGGCGGGGAAAGGATCGGCCGACCGATGTCCTCTCCTTTCCGGCCGCGGTAGAAGACCGGCCCTTTCTTGGCGATATCGCGGTGTCGTTCGGCGTGGCTCGGCGCGATGCCGAGGACCGGGGGCTTGAGCTGGGCCAGCATCTGTCACACCTGCTGATACATGGCCTGCTTCATCTGGCGGGTTATGATCACATCGACGAGCCGGATGCGACGGAAATGGAAGCGCTGGAGATCGAAGCGCTTGCGTCACTGGGGTGGCCTGATCCATATATGTAGAGCCGATTCGACCGGCACGAGCGGGATTCGTAAACACCAATGCCACAGCGCAAACGTCGCCTTCTGGGGCTTTTTACTCGTCATCAGCCTGAGTCCGAAGTGGCCCTGCCGCCGGCCGCGACCTCGCCGGCGCAGAAGGAAATGCGGCTGCGCATTGCGGAGTTTGAAACTGCGCGGGTCGTTGATGTGATGATACCGCGCGCTGAAATGATTTCGGTTGAGTTGTCGACGTCCCTGCCGGACCTGATCCGGATTTTCGCCGAGGAAACCCATTCGCGTCTGCCCATCTATCGCGAAACGTTGGACGATCCGGTGGGCCTGGTCCACATCAAGGATGTCGTCAGCGAGATCGCGCGCGGAGGGCAGGCGGACGAGCCGGCTGAACCGCCTCTGGAAAGGCTCCGCCGGGATATCCTGTTTGTGCCGGCCAGCATGCGTTTGCCCGATCTCATGGTGAAAATGCAGACCACCCGGATCCATCTTGCGCTGGTTGTTGACGAGTATGGCGGCACGGATGGTCTGGTCAGTCTCGAAGACCTCGTCGAGGAAATTGTCGGTGATATCGAGGATGAGCACGATGAAGAGGTTGCCATGCTCATCCGTCGGGGGCGCCGGGCCTGGGAGGTCGATGCGCGCATGGAGACCGAGGACTTCGAAAAGGAAACGGGTCTGAGCATGGCGCTGGAAGACCATGAGGTCGATACGCTGGGCGGCGTCGCTTTCGCCCTGGCGGGCCGTGTTCCCCTGCGTGGCGAGGTGTTACGCCATCCGGCCGGCATCGATATTGAAATCATGGAGGCGGATGCGCGGCGTATCCAGAGGCTCATCCTGCGCCAGAGCGTGGCGGCGGAGGCCGGCGGATGAGTGAGGGGACAAGCAGTCATGGTCTGGGGGCGCTGACCGGCCTGCACGAGGCCATCGCCCGCCTCGAGGGCAAAGCGGCTCTGGGCTTTGCGGCGCTGCTGGGCGTGTTCTCCGCCCTCGCCTTTGCACCCTTCCATCTGACCCCGACACTGGCAGTGTCCCTGACCGGGCTGGTCTGGATGCTCGACGGCGCCAGGGGACGCCAGAAATGGGGCCAGGCCATGTTCCTTCGCGGCTGGGCTTTTGGCGTTGGGGTCTTCCTCGTCAGCATGTACTGGACGGCGATGCCCTTCCTCGTTGAGCCGGAACGTCACGCGGTCTTTCTCTGGCTGCCCCTGATTGTCCTGCCGGCGGGGCTGGGTGCGATCTGGGGGCTGGCCATTGCGATCGGAGGGGCGTTCTGGTCGAGCTCACCGTCGCGGGTTTTCGTCTTTGCCGCCGTGATGGGCGGGGCCGAGCTGGTCCGTGGGGTCCTGTTCGGAGGCTTTCCGTGGAATCTTGCCGGGACCAGCTGGGTCCCGGGCGGCGCCATGTCTCAGCTGGCGTCGATCGGGGGCGTGTACTGGCTGACGATGATGACCCTTTTTGTCATGGCGGCGCCCGCCGCGCTGGTGGATACACGGGCGCACCACGGCGTCCTCGGACGCAGCCTCCCGGCCATTCTGGCCGTGGCCCTGATCGGCTTTGGCTGGGCCTGGGGCGCCCAGCGTCTCACCGAGGAGGTGAGGTTCACCGACAAAACCGTGCTGATGATGGATGCGGGCATTCCACAGGACCAGAAGGCCGCCCGAAACGGGCATGAGCGCACGCTGGCGCGGTATGTAAGCCTGATGCGAGACGTGCAGAGCGCACCCGGCGACATCATGATCTGGCCGGAAGGGGCCCTGCGGCAGCCCCTTTTGACGGACCCTCAGGCCATGGACCTGATCTCCGCCTTTCTCAATGGCCGGGTTCTGGTCGTGGGCACGGTCCGCTACAGTCGTCTGGAGTCCGGCCTGGCGGCCTACAACAGTCTCGCGGTGCTGCGGCAGGGGCAGTCGGCCGCGGAGCTGGTCGGCCTGTATGACAAGCATCGTCTCGTGCCGTTTGGAGAGCTGCCTGCCGTCCGGATCGTCCCCTTTGCCGAGTTTTTTGCCGGGCTCCTGCCCGAAGCGCTTCAGATGGACGTCAATATTGGTTTCACGGCGGGATCCCAGCCCACCGTGCTCTTGCCACAGGACACCATGCCGCCTTTCATCCCTCTCATTTGCTATGAGGGGCTGTTCCCTGAAATGGTCCGCAAGGCGCAGCCGCAACGGGATAAGGCCGAATGGATTATCGGGATTTCCAATGACAGCTGGTTTGGTGCCGGTCTCGGTCCGGCGCAGCATTACGCCCAGCACCGCTACCGGGCCATTGAGAGTGGCCTGCCCATGGCACGGGTTGCCACACGGGGGATCACGGCCATGGTCGATGGCTTCGGCCGCGAGGTTGACCGCGGCCGCCCGGTTTATGGTGATCCGGATGGCTGGCGGTCTTCGGTGGCCCGTGTTTCCTTGCCCGAGGCCTTGCCGACCCCGCCTTTCCAGAGATTTGGGCCGACATTCTATTGGCTCAGCTTGCTGTGTCTGGGCGGATTTGCCTTTCTGTCCTGGCGTCGGTAGACAGAAGCCATTGATCAACTTAGCGTTTCGGCATGGCCTTTAGTAAAAGCCCGAACCATGTAGACTTGGTCGTCGGCCAGAGATTGCGGTGGCGTCGTCGGGAATTGCGGCTGACACAAGAGCAGTTGGGCGATCGGCTTGGCCTGACCTTTCAGCAGGTGCAGAAATATGAAAAGGGCGTCAACCGGATTGCGGCCGGGCGCCTGTTCGACATTGCCACCGAGCTTGGCGTCGAGGTGTCTTATTTCTTCGAGGGCGCCGCGGAGCTGATCCACCAGCGCGCCCGCATGGTGGCAGAAGACGATCTGAGCGCGATGCAGACCCTTCCCGTCATTGATGCGGAGGCCATGGAGCTGATTCTGGCCTATCAGGCCATTTCAGACCCGGCCCTGCAGAAGTCTCTGCTGAATGCGATCAAGGCTGCAGCCGGTACGGGAGACGAGGTGCCGGCAGCGAAAGAGCTTATGTCCGACGGCTGAATGGGGGGCTCTGTTGCTCTTCGGTGACAACGCAATTTTTCAGCTGCGTTTTGACAAAACACCGGTTGCCATGATGCGTCGCACAAGCAAGGGTTGTTCATGATCTTGCCTTGAGGAGAACCGGGTCATGGACATCAAAACGGTGGGCGTTGTGGGCGCCGGCCAGATGGGCAATGGGATTGCCCATATCTGTGCGCTTTCAGGATATCAGGTTCTGTTGAATGACGTGTCGCAAGACGCTCTGGATCGAGCGATGCAGGAAATTGAGACCAATCTGGCCCGTCAGCTGGCACGGGAGATGATACAGCTCAGCGATATCGAGCTGACGCGGTCCCGGATCACGACGACAACCGATCTGTCGGCGTTTGCAGACATTGATTTGGCGATTGAGGCCGCCACCGAAAAGCGTGAGATCAAAGAGCAGATTTTCGCCAGCCTGTGCGATGTGGTGCCCGCGCGAACCATTCTGGCCACCAATACCTCATCGATTTCCGTGACCCGGCTGGCATCGACCACCGACCGGCCCGAGAAATTCATTGGCCTTCATTTCATGAATCCTGTGCCCCTGATGAAGCTGCTGGAAGTGATCCGGGGCCTGGCGACCGATCAGGACACCTATGACACGGCCCTCGGCTTCGCCGGCTCCCTCGGCAAGACGACGACCAATGCCGAGGATTATCCGGCCTTTATCGTCAACCGCGTTCTCATCCCGATGATTAATGAGGCGATTTATGCCCTGTATGAGGGGGTTGGCACCGTCGAGAGCATCGATACAGCGATGCGCCTCGGCGCCAATCATCCCATGGGACCGCTGACCTTGGCTGATTTCATCGGGCTGGATACCTGCCTGTCCATCATGCAGGTGCTGCATGATGGGCTGGCCGACACCAAGTATCGCCCTTGTCCGCTGCTGGTGAAATATGTCGAGGCCGGCTGGGTCGGTCGAAAGGCCGGCCGCGGTTTTTACGATTATCGTGGAGAGACCCCGGTCCCGTCGAGATAGGGGCGTCTCAGCTCATCCAGCGCAGCGTAACCGGCTGGATCGGATTGACAAAGGCCCTGCTCTGGTGACGGGCGCTGACCCATTCGCGTTTAAGCTGCTGATACCACTTGGCCTGAACATCGATGTCATCAATCCACAGCATGGCTTTCTGATGAGCCATTCCAAGGTTTTGCAGATCAACCATGTCCCCATCCTGACGAAGGAATTTGCGGGCCATGGGCTTGGCGAGGGGTATGCCGAGATTCAGCAGCGGGGCGCCAGTCCACCAGGTCAGCTGGGTGATCCGGGTGCGTTTGGGCCCCTCCGGGGTCAGGCAGGTCAGGGTCAGCAGTCGCGCCCGGTCATTTGAAATGATCTCCCACCGGAAACCCGGGAGCTGAAACCGGATCTCGGTTTCCACGGCGGCGCCAAAGAGCCACTTGTACAGCAGCGAATTCGCGCTGGGCCGGTGGCGGTCAATTGCCCAGCCGCGATCGGCTGGGATAAAGGGTTTCTCTTTCAGCTTCAGTCCGGTGGAGGGCGGACGCCACCACCACTGATTATGGACGAAGGGCACATGAGCGGGGTCCATCAGGCCCACCACCGCGTCGTCCATATGGGCATTGAACACATCTTCGATGATGAATTTCGGGCGTGCAGGCAAAGGACCAAAATCCGGTGGTGGAATGTCAGGAATGCCGTCGAAGCGCACACTGTCGGCGATGAATACATAGATCGCGCCATGAGCCTCGTGCACGGGGTAACGCCGGACGCGGATTCGGCCCGGGTCATAGGGACTGTCTTCGGTCAGGCTCGGCATGAGCCGGCACACCCCGTCTGTTCCAAACCGCCAGCCATGATAGGGACACTGCAGGGTCGGCTCGCCATCTGTCTCGATTTGCTGGCCAGCACTGAGCGGGACGAGGCGATGCGGGCAGACATCCCGCAGGGCGAAGGCCTCCCCGGCGGTGGTGCGTCCAACCACCAGAGGCTGGCCCAGCAGGATATGACGGGTCTGTTGCCCGGCTTTCAGGGCCGCTGACGGGGTGACGAAATACCAGCTGTCGGTCAGCCAGCCTTCCGGCGTCTGTCCGACTTTGCGGTCGTCGGCGCTGGGGGGGTGCGTGTCCGCCATGTCCGTCTCATAGCCCAGCCAGCGGCAAGGCAAAAGCCATGCCTGCAGGATCTGCGACAGGATTTCCCTCTGCTTTCCGACATCGGTGCTTTTCGTGACTGGAAGTGGAGGTTATATCCCGCCCATGACACCACGCGATCATATCCGGAATTTTTCCATTGTGGCCCATATCGACCACGGTAAATCCACCCTGGCCGACCGGCTGATTCAGTCGACCGGAACGCTCACGGCTCGGGAAATGTCTGATCAGGTCCTGGATTCCATGGACATTGAGCGGGAGCGGGGCATCACCATCAAGGCCCAGACCGTACGTATCGACTACACCGCGCGCAATGGGGAAACCTACGCCCTGAACCTGATGGACACGCCCGGTCACGTCGATTTTTCCTATGAGGTTTCCCGCTGTCTTGCGGCCTGTGAAGGATCCCTTCTGGTGGTTGATGCCAGTCAGGGTGTCGAGGCCCAGACCCTTGCCAATGTCTATCAGGCCATTGATCAGGATCATGACATTATTCCGATCCTGAACAAGATCGACCTGCCTGCGGCCGATGTCGAGGCGGTGTCGGCCCAGATCGAGGATGTGATCGGGCTCGACGCGTCTGACGCGGTGCAGACCTCCGCCAAGACCGGATTCGGGATTGAGGATGTGCTCGAGGCCATTGTTCATCGTCTTCCGGCCCCCAAAGAGGGAGACGCCGATGCCCCGCTCAAGGTTTCACTCGTCGACGCCTATTATGATCCCTATCTTGGCGTTGTGGTCATCGTCCGGATCTTCGATGGGGTCTTGAAGAAGAAACAGAAAATAAAGATGATGAAGACCGGGGCGACCTACGAAATCGACAAGGTCGGGGTCTTCAAGCCCAAGCCGACGGATGTCGAGTCCCTCGGTCCCGGCGAAGTTGGCTTTTTGGTTGCCTCTATCAAGGAAGTGGCCGACTGCGCCATCGGCGACACCATCACTGAGGAGAAGCGCCCCACCGCGACGGCCTTGCCGGGTTATAAGGAGGTGCAGCCGGTTGTCTTCTGCGGCCTGTTCCCGACCGACGCTGGCGATTTCGATGAATTGCGTTCTGCCATGGGCAAGCTGCGCCTGAATGATGCGAGTTTTACCTGGGAGATGGAGACCTCTGCGGCGCTTGGCATGGGGTTTCGATGTGGGTTTCTGGGCCTTTTACATCTGGAAATCATTCAGGAGAGGCTAAGCCGCGAGTTCGATCTCGACCTCATCGCCACCGCCCCCAGCGTGGTGTACCAGATGACCATGACGGACGGCTCGGAACTGGAGCTTCACAATCCGGCGGATATGCCCGACGTGGTGAAGATTGCCGAGATCCGCGAGCCTTGGATCAAGGCCACCATCTATACGCCTGACGAATACCTTGGTTCTATTTTGAAACTCTGTCAGGACCGGCGTGGGATTCAGACAGAATTGTCGTATGTCGGCGGGCGCGCTCTGGTGCAGTATGAGCTGCCCCTGAACGAGGTGGTGTTCGACTTCTATGACCGGTTGAAATCCGTCTCCCGTGGCTATGCGAGCTTTGATTATGAGCTCGTCGGGCACAGGGCCGAGAATTTGGTCAAGATGAATATTCTGGTCAATGAAGAGCCTGTTGATGCTCTGTCCATGCTGGTGCACCGCGACCGGGCGGAGAGCCGGGGCCGGCAGATGTGCGAGCGCCTGAAAGACCTGATTCCTCGCCAGATGTTCAAAATTCCGATTCAGGCCGCCATTGGCGGTCGGGTGATCGCGCGGGAAACGGTGTCGGCTTTGCGTAAGGACGTCACTGCGAAATGCTATGGCGGTGATGCGACGCGGAAGAAGAAGCTTCTGGAGAAGCAGAAAGCCGGCAAACAGCGGATGCGCCAGTTCGGGAAGGTCGAAATTCCCCAGGAAGCTTTTGTCGCGGCCCTGCGCATGGACGGTGACTAAAGGTTCCCGCTTGCATCATCTCTGAAAAACGCCCAGCCTGCTGCCAATAAGATAAAAAGTGGGAGGCCTATCATGATCAGATACGCGGCGATCGCGCTGACCTTCGTCCTTGTGGCGTGCTCAGGCGCTCAGCCCCCGGACCCGGATGAGCCGTCTAACCCCGCGGGCATCGTGATTTACCCCGCGGCGCTGGTCGTGCCGATGACGGGCGATGATCAACGGGCCGAGGCCGTCGCGGTTCAGCAAGGTCGAATTCTGGCGCTGGGAACCTTGTCCGAGCTGAGCGCGGCCTTTCCGGCTGCGACCACGGATGATGTGTTCGCCGATAAGGTCATTTTGCCCGGTCTGA
This sequence comes from uncultured Hyphomonadaceae bacterium, assembly GCA_913056435.1. Lineage (GTDB taxonomy): Bacteria > Pseudomonadota > Alphaproteobacteria > Caulobacterales > Hyphomonadaceae > Henriciella. Next base: position 8,787 of record CAJXMY010000063.1, read on the forward strand.
TCGATCCCCACATGCATGTTCTGCTGGGGGCCATGATGTATGGACAACCCTTTGCTGCGCCGTGGCCGATGGCGGGGCCAGACGGCATGCGGCCCGGCTATCCCACCCGCGAGACTTTCCTGCAGCGGGTCGCCGAGCTGGTCGCCGTCGCGCCGCCCGATGGCAGCCCCATCGTCATTTATGGCTATCACAATCTGGTTCAGGGGACGCTGAACCGCGACGACCTCGACGCCATAAACGACCAGCGCCCGATCATCGTTTGGCACTATTCGGGACATGATTTCTATCTCAATTCCCCCGCCCTCGACATGGTCGGGGCGGACCCGAGCTGGGCGGACACATGGCACGGTATTGGTCTGACAGCTGAGGGACGTTTGAACGGGCGCATTTATGAAGATGCCGCCCTGCAGATTTTTTCCCAGCTTGCCGGGGTGCTGATGTCTCCCGATGCCATGTCGAGAGGGCTGGGAAGTTACTTCGATATTCTGAGAAATTCCGGGGTCACCACAACAGCGGAGCTCGGTTACGGCATTTTCGGCCGGGCCTATGAAGATGCTGCGATTACCACCTATTGGGGGTCCCCTGAGGCGTCGGGCTTCCACCTCTACCTCGTGCCGGAGTATCGCGCCCTCGGGCGGGATTTCGGCGATGGGGGACCGGCTGCTGTCGCGGACATGGTGGCGGGCGACATCGCCGTGCCCGCCCCGGTCCTGCCCCGGGTCAAATTCTTTACCGACGGGGCTTTCTATTCTCAGACCATGCGACTGTCGCCGCCCGGATATCTCGCGGGACAGTCAGAGGGGACATCCGGCCTTTGGGTGATGCCCCCCGATCAGCGATTTCAGATCCTTGAACCTTATGCTGATGCAGGTTTCGCCGTCCATATCCATTCCAATGGGGACGCGGCTCAGGACGCCACACTGGACGCCTTGCAGAGCCTCCGCGAGAGTGGGTTCGACGAGGATTTCGTGATCGAACACGGCGGCCTCTTTTCGCCTCAACAGGTGGATCGCGCGGCAGATCTCGGCGCCAGTGTTTCCGTCGCCAGCC
>CAJXMY010000064.1 GCA_913056435.1 uncultured Hyphomonadaceae bacterium
GTGTTCTGGATCGCGCTTTACACCTGCGTCAATCTGACAGCCATCCTCTATGGCGGTGCGCTTGCGATCGAAGCCGTCGCTGGAGTGGCCGTGTTCCCGGGCATGGTGATGCTGGCCGCTTTTGCGCTTTTATACTCGCTGTATGGCGGCCTGAAAGCCGTGGCACTGACAGACATCATACAGGTCGTGATCCTGATCTTCGGCGGCTTTGTCATTACCGCCATCGCTCTGCAGCTGGTTGGTGGAGACGCCGGCACGCTGGGTGGCCTGTCAATGCTCATGCAGGAAATCCCAGGACACTTTGAAATGATCCTGAGCACCGACAATAAAAGCTACAGCGATCTTCCTGGCATCTGGACCCTTCTGGGCGGCCTCTGGGTCCTGCATTTCTCCTACTGGGGCTTCAACCAGTACATCATTCAACGTGCCCTTGGAGCCGAGAACCTCCAGGAAGCCCAGAAAGGCCTCGCCTTCGCCGCCTTCCTCAAACTGCTCATCCCGCTGATCGTGGTCATCCCCGGCATTGCGGCACTTTATCTGGCGCAGCAGGGCGCGCTGGACATGGCCAGCCTCAGCGACAAGCCCGACAGCACCTATGGCGTCCTCATGACACTGGTGCCGACCGGCCTTCGTGGCCTGGTCTTCGCCGCGCTCATTGCCGCGATCGTGTCCTCACTGGCCTCGATGATCAATTCCATCTCGACCATTTTCACGATGGATATTTATCGCGACTATATCGTCCAAGATCAGACCGAGCAGCATTATGTCTGGATCGGACGCGCAACGGCCTTCATCTCCATGGCCATTGCCCTGATCCTCGCTCAACCGTTGCTTGGATCGAATGAATCGATCTTCCAGATGATCCAGGAATATACCGGCTTCGTCGCTCCGGGCATTGTGGCAGTCTTCCTGCTCGGCTTTTTCTGGAAGCGCGCCAACAAGGAGGGGGCTTTTGCACTCCTGATCAGCTCGGTCGCGCTCAGCATCGCTGCAAAGCTTGGTCTTCCCGATGTGCCCTTTGTTCTCCGGATCTGGATCATCTTCCTCATTTGTATGGTGGTTGGCGTCCTCGTTTCTCTGGTGACGAAGAAACCCGATGAAGCCCAGCCCGTCGATCTGGGTGGTATCGAATTCCACACCCGTCAGGGATTCAACATTTCTGCAGCTGTGATCACACTGATCCTCGTCGGGATCTACGTGGCCTTCTGGTAAATGGACCGGGAATTGGGCAGGGAGCATGCCTCCCTGCCCGGTTCCACACCTTCTGCAGTCCGAGTTCGAAAAACTCACTTTCCGGCATCGCCAAAATGGAAGTTTGGTTTCATAAGCCGACCATGACTGACCAGCCTTCTTCAAAGCCGACAATTGACTCCGCCAAGGATCAGCTTCGCGAAGCCGCCAAGCGCATTGCCATCGATCCTGAGACCAATTCCGTTTTTGAGCTTGCACGCTCTCTCTTCTATCGGCTGGAAAGTGACGCCGAGGAAATCGAGACTCTCAGCGGCCTCATTCAAGACGTCTATCAGCGCCTTGTCGAGGGGCGGGCCGGCCGGTTTCGGGATCAGCACTTCTCCGAGGGCCGGGACATTTGGGACAATGTTGATCGGGCCCTCGATGAGCTCGCCGGCCGGGGCTGGGAGACGTTCCAGACCGCTCTCCAAAAGCCTCGTGGCGGGGTTGTCTTCACGGCCCACCCCACTTTCGCCCTGTCGCAGACCATGCGGGAGCATTTCTCACGCTATGTCGTGTCCCCAAGTCCGCACACCAAAGACCGCCTCTTCGAGGCTCTTCAGGAAGATGGTCGGGACTGGTCCGCGCGTATTTCTCTTAAAAGTGAACACGAGGAAGCCCAGAACAGCATCCTTCAAGCCCAATCCGCGATGGCCGCCTACGCCGCGCGCGTTCTGAACACGGCACGAACGCACTTTCCCGATCGGTGGATGGTCTTGTCGCCGAGTATTCCCAGCGTGGCAAGCTGGGTGGGGTATGACCTCGATGGCCGGTCGGACATTAACTGGTATGACTCCTTCGCGCTTCGGCTGACCGAAAAAGCCACCCAGCTCGGACGTTATGTCGAGACCCTCGAACAGATCGATGAAGGCCTCGCCCCCGAGGATCACGAAAGCCTCAAGGGCATCCTTGATCAGCTCCGAGCCGCCCACCGCAGCACCGCCGCGCTGGCCGACCAGTTCTCAGCTGATCTGTCCGATCCCGAGACTCTGGTCGACGCCGCGAATACGCTCACCTCGGAGGCAGAGACCAAGCTCGTCTCCATTACGCCAATCACGAACCAGCTGAAAGCGCTGGCCCGGTCCAGCCGGACCCGGTCAGACACCAGCCTGAAATTGCTGCAGGAGGCGTCTGTCATGGACAGCTTGCAGCTGGGGACCGCGCGCATTCACCTCCGCCTGAACGCCGCCCAGATACGAACGGTGATCAATCTGGACCTGGGTCTGGAAACCGAAAGCCGCGACCTCGGACGGATCGCGCTGAGCAAACTGTCGGAGCTGGCCGCAGTGGACACACCGGCCAAGGTGAGTTTCGCCGATCTCTTTCTCGAACAGTCGACCGCTCGCAGGCAATTCTTGCTCTGTGCCCAGTTCCTGAAACACGTCGACTCAGGATCGACGATCCGGTTTCTGATCGCCGAGAGTGAGAACCCGGCAACCGTGATGGGCGCACTCTACTTGGCCCGCCAGTATGGGGTAGACGCGCAACTCGATATTTCTCCCCTGTTCGAAACGCCCGAGGCCCTGGAAACGGGAGGCCGATTTATAGAGCGCCTGCTGGCCGAACAGGAATTCCGGACCTATTTGAAGAAACGGGGCTACCTGTCCGTTCAGCTCGGCTTCTCCGACGCAGGACGGTTTATCGGCCAGATCGCCGCGAATATGGCGATTGAACGCATTCATAATCAGATCAATCAGGCCCTGGCCAAATCGGGACTGGACATCGACCTCCTGATCTTCAACACGCATGGTGAATCGATGGGCCGAGGGGCCTGGCCGGGCAGCTTCACGCAGAGATTCAACCATCTGCTGACACCCTGGACCCGACGCCAGTCGCGAAAACGTCATGTCGCCATCAGACATGAGGTGAGCTTTCAGGGGGGGGACGGCTTCCTTCATTTCGCGAATCGCGACCTCGCCCATGCCACCTATGCGGCCTTCACATCTCATCTCCTGTCAGACCCTGACCCCGAGGCTGAGACAGATCCCTTCTACAGCCGAACCGATCTGGTCTGGGACTTCTATCGGTCCCTGCGTCGCTGGCAGGAAAGGATGTTCAACAGATCGTCTTACGCGACCCTGCTGACCGCCTTCGCGACGAATTTCCTGATCCGGGCCGGCTCACGGAAACGGCAGCGGGTCTCCGGTCCATCCGGACCCCGGTCACTTCGCGCCATTTCCAATAATGCCTCCCTGCAGCAGATCGGCGCGCCCCTCAACACGGCGGGGGGCATCGGGTCCGCTTTGAGACGTGAGCAGGATCAAATTGTGCGTCTGATCGACTCTTCTCCGCGCATGACCGGCCTGGTGCAGCTTGCGGCAACGGCGCGGGCGATGACGAGCCTGCCCGCCCTTCGGGCTTATGCGCATGTGTATGACCCCTCGCTCTGGGTGGCGCTGGCGCGGCGGTCGGATCCCGACACCGCTGTGATATATCGCCGGGTTTACTATAGCCTGCGGAACAGGACCCTGTCGTCAGCCATCGAAGCCATTGCGAATGAGCTCAGCATCGATTTTTCCAAGTTCGACCGGATGCTGGCGGAACTTGAGGATGTCCCCACGGCCGAGGCCCGGCATGAATGGCGGCTCGATATTCACATCATGCACGCCATTCGGCAGGCTTTGATGATGAGGGCCCTCAGCCTTGCCGGTCAGCTGCCGTCAATTTCGACCCGGCATGAAACCAGCGTCGAAGATATCGTCGACCTCATTCAGTCGATGCAGCTCGCTCAGGCGGTTGAGATCCTCGGGACAATTTTCCCGGCCTCCCGCCAGGACCAGGCCAGCATGTCCGAAATCAGGGAGGCAGGCCACCTGCTCAATCAAAACGGGTCGGGTTATGATCAGATACACCGGGACATCATCGCCCCCCTGAAAGCCATTGATGGCCTGTTCCACCGCATCACACTTGTGACATGCCAATGGTACGGAGCCTATGGCTAGGCCAGCCTGTAGTGGCCCTGAACTTGATACTGGCTTCGCGCCCGGCCGAGAAAACTCTCATACAGATTGAATGCATCAATCTGAACAGGCTCAGAACGCAGGGCGAAAAAGTCCTCGCTCCAGGCCTCGACCTCAGCGAGCGGCGTCCCATAGCAGTAAGCGAGCGTGATGTGCGGCAGGAAGGGCTCTGCCCCCGTCTTTAGATTCAGCCGCCGCGCGATCTGGCGACAGGCCCGCGCCAGATCTGACAAGGCTTCATTTGGGGCAATGCGGACGTGGACGGCCTGCGGCTCCCGTCGCCCGAACCACCCCACGCCCTGTAAGGCCAGGGGGACCGCCGGGCGCGCCACACGCCCAAGCTGATCTGCAATCTCTTCGGCCACCTCCTGATGGACCTCGCCATAAAATTGAAGCGTTACGTGCAGCTGGTCGTCCCGGCGCCACCGCGCGCCCGGAAGGTCTGTTTGCAGAAGACGCAAACGCTCGACCAGAGGCTCAGGGACCGGGAGGCCGGCAAACAGCCGGTGCATCACGATCCCTCCTGTACGCGGCAGACCCCCAGGCCTAGGGGCAAGGCGACGGCTGCTCTTTGTGAAGCTTGTTGACGGCGTTTTCCAGCTCCTCCGTCCAGGGGAGATCGAAGGCGTCTATGCAGACCTCAAGCTGCGCCATGGTGGTCGCGCCAATGATGGTCGACGCCATGAAGGGGCGCGTATCACAGAACCGGATCGCCAGTTTGGATGGATCCAGTCCATGATCATCTGCCAGCTGCAGATAGGATTCGATCGCCCGCTCGGCCGCGGGGGATTCGTAACGCTGAAGGCGATTAAAAAGTTGCTTACGGGAGCCTTCGGGCAGGGCTCCATGGCGATATTTTCCGGTCAGATACCCCTGCGCCAGAGGAGAATAAGCCAGCAAGCCCACATCTTCGCGGACACAGACCTCTTCCAGGCCCCCATCTTCGAAGGTCCGGTTCACCAGATTGTAGGCGTTCTGAATGGAGGCCATGCGCGGCAGACCCCGGGCCTCACTTTCGGCGATAAACCGCATCACGCCGAACGGGGTTTCGTTCGACACACCGATGTGGCGAATACGCCCAGCCTGAACATGCTGGTCCAGATGCCCCAGAATATCCTCGAACTTCTCATAGGGCTGGTCGTAGGCCTTCATGTCCATACGGCCACCAAACAGGCCGACAGGCCGATCAGGCCAGTGAAGTTGATAAAGATCGATATAGTCCGTTTGCAGGCGCTTCAGGCTTTTCTCGACGGCCTCGTCGACCTGAGTCTTTGTCTGCCGGGTCCAGTCGACCTTATTGTCACGGGTCCAGATCATTTTCGACAAACCGGCAATCTTGCTGGCGAGGATGACCTCCTGGCGCCGCCCCGTTCTGGCAAACCAGGTGCCAATGATGCGCTCTGTGGTCCCTTGTGTCTCCGCCTTGGGCGGCACAGCATACATCTCGGCAGTGTCCCAGAAGGTCACCCCCCGATCCATGGCATAATCCATCTGGGCGTGCCCCTCGGCCTCGCTATTCTGCTCTCCCCATGTCATGGTGCCCAGGCAGCAGGCGCTAACCATGAGATCCGTCCGGCCGAGTTTCCGCATGTCCATAATTGTTTAATCCTCCCGAATGCTGTGCGTAACTGACTTAAGCTGATCAATCTCAGGCGACCAGCCCGGTTTTTCTTGAAAATCGATAAAGTTACAGTCATATTAGCGACGTGCCGCATCTGGGTTTGCGGCGGATTTCAAAGAGGAAGACATGAACCAATTCAACACATCTGTCGCTCAGGGAAGGTCGATGGATGCCAGCGTTGATGCTGGTCTCAGAGCCTTCATGCTCGGCGTTTACACCAAGCTTACCCTTGGGATCGGGCTGGCCGGGCTTTTGGCCTTCATTGCCGGTACGGTAGACGCCGTGTCGGCCATTGTGCTGTCATCACCGATGAACATGATCATCGCCTTTGCACCGGTTGCGCTGATCCTGATATCGATGTTCGCCATGCGAAACCCCAGCCCGACCGGGTCAGCCATCCTGTACTGGGCAATCGTGGCGACCGTGGGACTGGGCATGGGCGTCTATGTTTACATGGCGGCCAACAGCATATCGGCTTCGACGGCTGGCGGGATCCAGCAATCCCTGACCTTTGCCACCATCGGCAAGGCCTTCTTCATTACCTCATCAGCCTTTGCGGCCCTGTCGCTCTGGGGCTATTCGACCCGCAATGACCTGTCCGCCATTGGCAGCTTTGCCATAATGGGCATCTGGGCCCTGTTCGCCGTGGCGGTCATCTACATGATCCTGCCTGCGATCGGTGTCATCGAGCCGTCAGGCCCGATGGAATGGATCATTTCCGGGGGCTTCGCCCTGCTGTCAGCGCTCCTCGTCGCCTGGCAAACGCAGGAGCTGAAGGAAGGCTATTATCAGCTGGCCGGAAATCAGCGCGGCATGGCCGTGATGACAAACTGGGGAGCGCTCAATTTCTTCATCATGTTCGTCAACATGTTCCGCTTCGTCCTGATGCTCCTGTCCTCACGCGACTAAGCAGACCACGTTTCTCAATCAGAGCCTCGCAGCCCCGGTTGCGAGGCTTTCTTTTGGCCTTGACCCCGACCGATCGCCCGCCCACCCTGACCCGGATCAGGACCTCGCAGGAGGCCAGACATGCGGCCCGAAGACAACTTTATGAAGACGCCAGCGCTGAGGGCGCAAGGCATTGCCCGCGGTGTGCTGCGGCTGCTGCAGGCGCATGACTTTTCCGGGTTGCAGGAAATGTCTCTTGGCAATGGCCGGCGAGCGGACATTGTCGCCCTCGGACGTGATGGCGAAATTCGGATCATTGAGATCAAGTCCAGCGTCGCGGACTTCCGAAGCGATTCGAAATGGCCAGACTATCAGCCTTTTTGTGACCGGATGTACTTCGCCGTCGCTGAGGATTTCCCTCAGGCGCTCATACCCGCCGGCACCGGCCTGATCGTGGCTGACCCTTATGGCGGGGCGATTATTCGCGAGGCACCCGAACAGAAGCTCGCCGCCGCGCGACGCAAGGCCATCTGCCTGCGATTTGCACGGCTGGCCGCGAGCCGGCTACTGGACCAGGATCTGAAGCTGCGACTCGACAGCTCCTCCGGGGACGCCTAATTCGCCCCCATGAGCCACGCTTACCCTCTCGCGCCCGATGCGGCTTCAGCCCTGAAGGGGGCAACGCTGGCGGCCCGGACGCGGGCCGAAGCGGAGCATCTGGCGCGCGGTCAAACCGTGGTCGCCCTGCAAACCGACTGGATTGATATGGCCGCCGATGGGGTTGAGGCCATGCTGAGTGCGGCAGAGGCCGGCCCCGGCCACGGCTTTGTCCAGACCTATGAAAATCTGGACGGCAAGCCCACGCTCGCGGTGACCTACTGGAAGCTGGAACCCAGCGTGGCCGTCCCGCAGGCCCCGGTGGAAAGGGCCCCGGACCCCGAGCCGGAGGATGAAACCGACGATCTCTACTTCAAGCAGAAATCGTCCAAACGCCGGACAAAAAGGCCCGACCCCAACCAGCTCGACCTCTTCTCCTAAACGCCCTTCAGGTCTCTCAGACCTGATCAGGGACAAAGGTCAGGGCCACGCCATTGTTACAATAACGAAGGCCGGTCGGCGCAGGGCCGTCCTCAAAGACGTGGCCCTGATGCCCAAGACAGCGGGCACAATGATATTCGGTGCGCGTCACCCAAAGCTTGTGATCGGGCTTGGTCCCGATCGCCCCTGGCAGCACATCGTAAAAGCTGGGCCAGCCCGTGCCACTGTCATATTTCGTTTCACTGCTGAACAGGGGCAACTCACAACCGGCACAGACATAGGTTCCCGTTCGCTTTTCGGCATTCAGCGGAGAGGTAAAGGGCCGCTCTGTCGCCTCCCGTCGAAGCACACGGAATGCCTGGTCCGACAGCCGCGCCCGCCATGCATTATCATCCAGCTCACGCCAGGCATCCGCCTCGAAGGCCACCTCCCCCGGCTCGGAGGACGCGGACTCCGCGGCGCAGGCAGCCAGGAGACCAAGACTGGGAAGGGTGGCCAGAAAGGCCCGGCGCGACGGATGAAAGACTTTTGGTGCCATTGCCATGATATAGGTCGCCACCTGGTGCTTTGCGAGGGGCGTCGCCCCAAACAGGCTCCCCCCTGCAACCATCAGGGCTGGAGGGCGCGGGCTGTGACAGGTGCCTTGGATGAGGCCTGATTCGCCGGTAGGAAGCGAAAATCATCACGCCAGAGCAGAAAGAGCATCATGTCCGAAGTCACCGTTCAGACCCTCACCGAAACCGCCCGCGAAAAGTTGCGCCAGACCGTCGCCCGAATCGAGCGGCTGGAAGAAGAAAAGCGCGAAGTCGCTGAGCAAATCAAAGAGGTCTACAGCGAAGCGAAGGCCATGGGATACGACACCAAGGCCCTTCGAACCTGTATCCGCCTGCGCAAACAGGATCGTCAGGAACGCGAGGAACAGGAAGCCATTCTTGACGTCTATTTGCTTGCACTCGGGGAAATCGTTTAAACATCTTCTATGCCGCGCGAGATTGACGAGCGAAAGAAACGCAAAGCCCTGCGAAAACTGCGCAAGGCCGCAGATCTTGCCGAGCGGGGGCTCGGTCCTCCGCTGACCGACTGGGAAAAGACATTTCTCGAAGAAGTCGAAGAGCGGATCGAAACGTACGGATCTGCTTTCGCCGACCTCTCCAAGGGTCAGGAGGCAGAGGCCCTGTCGGCGCTGCAGGCCAGAAAACTCCATGAAATTGACCGAAAGGCCCGCGGCAAGTCTACCGGCGGTTTCAAGACGAAAAAGCCTAAAGTCAGCGCCCGTGTCCGCCAGATCAATGATGATCTGGAGACGCCGGCGCCGGAGGTCCCCACAACGGCTCATGACCCGGGCCCAGCACAGCGCCCCACCACCCTTCGGCTTGTACAACACGATGACACGCCGGATGACCATGTCCCGCCCCCGACCTCCAGCCAAGACCGACGGCCTGTCCTGCGGCTCGTCCGGTCAGAGGCCAGCGATCCACCAGACGCCAAATAAGCCCTTCATATCTCTGCCCGATTACGATATTAGCCCGACCAGGGGAACAAAATGAAAAGTGTTGTGATCACCGGCGCGTCGACCGGAATCGGGCGGGCCACCGCGGAATACTTGGCCGAGCGCGGCTGGCAGGTTTTTGCAGGCGTGAGGTCTGCGACCGCCGCAGAGACCCTCAAGGACCTGTCACCCCGGATCGACCCCATCATTCTGGATGTCACACAGGCCGACCATATTGGTGCGGCCGTTGACCATGTCAGTCAGGCTCTCGCCGGTGAAACCCTGACAGGTCTGGTCAACAATGCGGGGGTCGCGGTCATGGGGCCACTGGCCCTCCAGCCGGTTGAGACGTTCTCATCTCACTTTGATGTCAATGTGATAGGGCTTCTGCGGGCGACGCAGGGGTTCCTGCCCCTTCTCGGCATG
>CAJXMY010000065.1 GCA_913056435.1 uncultured Hyphomonadaceae bacterium
CCAGAGGCGGGCCACCTCATATTCATCCTTGTAGGCCATCAGCTTGTAAGCGAAGAAAGCCGCATCACGGCTCAGGGCTTCACCGAGCCCCAAAAGCTTTTCAGCCCGCCTCACTTTCTCTATCACCGCCTGATACCGGTCCGCATAGGCTGAATTCTGATAGGCGACCAGTCGATTGACGCGGTCCTGAACGAGATCATCCAGGGTCAATTGCGTCGGTGTCCCTCGGGGGTCTTCCGCCGGCTCAAGCCGCTCAGGAGCGCTGGCGGCTATGCGGCCGACCTCGAACGCCGCCATATTGTCCTCAACCGCCATGTGATTGAGTTTTATCGCCCGGTACAGGCCCCGAAGTGACACTGGCAACTGGCCTTTCTGCCACGCATAGCCAACCATGATCATATTGGTGAAAATTGCGCTGTTGAAGTAGCGCATGGCCAGCGCTTCCGCATCAATCGCCGCCATGTCACGTGCCCCGCGTGCAATGCGTCCAGCCATCAGATCCACCGGATATTTCACTGACCGGTCAAGAATAAAGGCGCTCGTCGGCGTGATGTCCTTATTGGCACAAACATAGGTCTGTTCTGCCGCGCTGAGCAGCAAAGCGTCTTCGCTGGCAGCCACCACGAGATCACATGCAATAATGCAATCCGCGCCGGCTGGAGGCACTCGGCCCGTCATGATTTCATCCGCCGTTCTGGCGAACCGGAGGTGCGATAGGACCGGTCCTCCTTTCTGGGCCAAACCCGTCATGTCAAGCGTTGACGCCGCCTGGCCGTCAACATGGGCAGCCATCGCCAGAATGGCGGCCACGGTGGTCACACCCGTGCCCCCAACCCCTGTGAACACAACATTCCAGGGGCGGTCGAGATCCGGCATTTCAGGCAGGGGCAGCTGACTGGCATCAATCTTGGGTCTCGGAGCGTCCTCAGCGCAAAAATCACCGTCGGTCAGCGTCACGAAGCTCGGGCAAAACCCCTTCAGACAGGACAGATCGGTATTACAGGTCGACTGATTGATCCGGCGCTTTCGTCCGAGTTCCGTTTCAACCGGTTCAACTGAAAGGCAGTTCGACTGTACTGAACAATCCCCGCACCCCTCACAGATCTCCGTGTTGATGATGGCTCGGGTTCGGTCGGGCGCGCGCAGTCCCCGCTTCGTGCGGCGTCTCTTTTCTGTTGCGCAGAGCTGGTCGTAAATCAGCACCGAGACGCCCGGCGTTTTCTGGAGCCCTTTCTGCACCGCATCCAGGTCGTCCCGGTCATATATTCGGACCCGCGGCGGCAGATCTTTGACATTGGCGTAACGGACCGGGTCTTCGGTGACGATGACGATGGTCTCGACACCTTCTGCCCGGACCTGCGTGGCAATCTGCTGTGGCGTCTGTCCCGACTCCACCGCCTGTCCTCCCGTCATGGCGACGGCATCATTATACAGGATTTTATAGGTCATATTCGCCTGTGACGTGACCGCCGCGCGCAGCGCCAAAGACCCGGAGTGGGAGAAGGTGCCATCACCCAGATTGACGAAAATATGCTTCTCATCCGTCGCAAAGTACTGACCCAGCCAGGCAACACCTTCTCCCCCCATCTGACTGGTCATATCGGTTGCGCGGTCGGGCATGAAATTGGCCATGTAATGGCAGCCAATGCCAGCCAGTGCACGGGCCCCCTCCGGGACGCGCGTTGAGGTGTTGTGAGGACATCCGGAGCAATAGTGAGGGCTCCGCGTGATCGTACCGGAGGCCGAGGCTGGGATGCGCCCCTGCTGAGCCAGTTTTTCAAAATAGGCTGCGGCCACCGGACCAAGTCCATCCTGAGGCAGCCGGTCGGCAATAGTCCGCGCCATCTCTGGTAGAGAAATGGACCCGACCGAACTGAGCAGGGGACGTCCGCTGACGTCAGTCTTTCCCTCGATCCGTGGCCTTTTGGAATCCGGCAGGTCATAAAGGACGGCCCGCAGCTGATCTTCGATGAGCGGTCTCTTATGTTCAATGACGAGGACCTGCTCCAGTCCCTCACAGAACGTCCGTATTGCCGTCGGCTCCAGTGGCCAGGGCATCGCAACCTTGAAAATGGACAGACCAAGATCCGCCGCCTGAGCCGGGGTCAGCCCCAGGGCCGCGAGTGCCTCGAAGACATCCCTGGCGGCCTGCCCCGTAACGACCAGACCGAGGCGCGGGGACCGTCCCTGAAGCAGCACCCGGTCCAGATGGTTGGCCCGGACCCAAGCCTGAGCGGCGCGGAGCTTTGTTTCCCTTAAACGGCGTTCCTTCTCCAGCGGGGTGTCGCCCCGCCGGATGTGCACCCCATCTTCAGGAAACTCGAACTTCGGCTGCTGGAACTGATGACGCTGAAGACCCACATTAATGACTGAACTGCTGTCCATTGTATCCGCAAGGGCGGTCAGGGCAGACCAGGCGCCGGAGAACCGGCTCATCGCCAGACCATGCAGCCCGTAGTCAAGGACCTCCTGGATATTGGCCGGATTCAGAACCGGGATCTCCGCATCGGCCATGGCAAATTCTGACTGTGACGGCAGGGTCGATGACTTGCAATTGTGATCGTCACCCAGCACCGCGAGAACCCCGCCAAGCGGGGCACAGCCGGCCGCGTTGGCATGCTTGAAAACATCCCCAGTTCGGTCGATGCCCGGCGCCTTACCATACCAAATGCCAAAAAGACCCTCCTTTCGGGCGCCCGGAAAGAGACCCAGCTGCTGACTGCCCCAAACAGCGGTCGCGGCCATGTCTTCATTCAGACCGGGCCAGAACTCGACATCAAGATCGGTCAGCCAGGCTTGAGCCAGAACCAGTTGCTGATCGTACCCGCCAAGTGGCGACCCGCGATAGCCAGAAATAAAGCCACCGGTGTCATAACCGGCAATCTGGTCCAGTCGTCTCTGGTCCAGCGGAAGCCGCACGAGCGCCTGAATCCCTGTCATGAGGGCCTGCCCCTCGACAAGTGCGTATTTGTCGTCCAGCGTGACGTTTCGGTAGTCCATCGCGCACCTCACAGAATCAATAATCATATTGGCTCTAATTTGGTGAAAAAGGTTGCCTTATTTCCCTAATATGCGATATTCATAGCACTATTGTTCTAAGATTACTCGATCAGGGGGCATTTTTTGCCAAATACAATCGACTCAATTGATGCCCGAATCCTGGATTTCCTGCAGGAAAACGCCTCACTTTCAGTGGCAGAAATCGCGGAGCGCGTGGGCTTGTCCTCGTCCCCTTGCTGGCGGCGCATCAAACGACTGGAAGAAAATGGCCTGATCCTGAACCGGGTGACACTGCTTGACAGAAGCGCGCTGGGCCTTGGGTTTGAAGTCATCGCCAACGTTAAACTGGCCTTGCCCAGCAAGGACAATTTGACGGCTTTCGAGAAGCTGGTTTCCAGCTGGCCCGAGGTGATGGAATGCATGACCGTAACCGGAGCGGTTGACTATATCATCCGGGTCACCACGACCGACATGCATGCCTATGACCGGTTCCTGCGAGAAAAACTGCTTGGTTCTGCGCTCGTCTCCGACGTGCAATCCCGAATCATCATCAATGTCGCCAAACGGACGACCGCACTTCCGCTGGGACTCGTCAGTGAGCAGAGCCTGAAACATTAGGGCCGCAGGAAAAGGCGAGCGGATGCCCTCACACCATTTCGCCTGCTCAGCAAAATGGGCGAGAGTAAGGTCTATCGCGCAACAGTGGCCGCTCTAAGCGCGTTCCACACACATGGCGATGCCTTCACCACCCCCGATGCAGAGCGACGCAACCCCCTTCTTGACATCACGGTCTTCCATTGCCGCCAGAAGGGTGATCAGAATGCGTGCCCCTGAAGCTCCGATGGGATGCCCCATGGCACAGGCGCCGCCATTCACGTTCACCACGTCGTGGCTCAGGCCAAGTTCTTTCATGGCAATCATCGGGACCACCGCAAACGCCTCATTGATTTCCCACAAATCCACGTCGTCCTTGGTCCAGCCCGCCTTGGTCAGCGCCTTCTCCATCGCCGGAACAGGTGCAGTCGTGAAATATTCGGGCTCATGGGCATGGCTGGAAGACGACACTATGGTGGCAATGGGCTTCAAACCCCGATTTTCCGCCTCGGACTTCCGCATGAGAACAAGCGCTGCAGCGCCATCAGAAATGGCTGACGCATTCGCAGCCGTCACCGTGCCATCCTTATTGAAGGCGGGGCGCAGGCTTGGGATCTTGTCTGGCCGAGCGGTCCGCGGCAGTTCATCAGAATCCACGATCGTCTCGCCCTTCCGGCTCTTCAGGGTGACCGGCGCAATTTCACGCTTGAACTTGCCGCCTTCGGTTGCTTTCTGCGCACGACTCAATGTCTCCAGCGCGTAGGCGTCCTGTTGCTCCCGCGTGAACTGGTATTTTTCGGCGATCATGTCCGCAAAAGCCCCCATGGGCCCATGGGCATAGGCATCCGTCAGCCCGTCGAGCGCCATATGGTCTTGTGCCTCTATCGACCCGTATTTGTGCCCGTTTCGGGCATTCAGAAGGTGCGGCGCATTCGTCATGCTCTCCATACCTCCGACAATCACAATGTTCGCGTCGCCAGCGGCGATCGCGTTTCGCCCCATGACTGCCGCCTGAAGACCAGACCCACACATCTTGTTAATCGTGGTGGCCTCAAGTCCCTTGTCCATTCCGGCCTTAAAACCCGCCTGACGCGCTGGAGCCTGTCCCTGACCGGCCGGCAGGCAGTTCCCCATAATGATCTCATCCGCCTCATCCGCTCCGAGGCCCGCCTCTGCCACAGCGGCCCGCACCGCGATCGCACCCAGCTCATTGGCCGACATTGTCGACAGGTCGCCAAGAAGGCCGCCCATGGGGGTTCTGGCCATGCCAACAATTACGATTGGATCGGTGCTCGACATTCTTTTTCTCCAAATGATTATGGGACCGCGTAAGTCCATTTGCAGATGATGTGTTTCTTGTCGACCTCCGGTCAAGGGATGGATACCTTAAATACCGATGACGCGGATCAGGCGGGGCGACGGGCCAGAGCGGCCTCGATATCCGCGATCAACTCCGTATCGGCCGGCCGAACAGAAGACGGATAAGCCTTGAGCACGGTTCCATCTGCGCCGATGAGGATTTTGTGGAAGTTCCATTTGGGTTGCGCGGCATCCCCCAAAGCTTCTTTGGCGACCCGCCAGAATGGGTGCTGGTCCGGCCCAACGGCATGGACCTTTGAGGTCATCGGAAACTCCACCCCATAATTGATCTCGCAGAAGTCCGAGATCTGGGCCTCCGTTCCTGGTTCCTGGCCACCAAAATCGTTAGATGGAACCCCAAGAACCATGAACCCATCTGCCCGAAAGGTGTCATAAAGCGCCTGCAGTCCTGCATATTGCGGCGTATACCCACAGCGCGAGGCGGTGTTCACGACCAGAACGACCTGACCGGAAAATCGCTCAAAAGGCATCGCTTCACCCCGGATGGATTTAAACTCTATGGAATAAATGCGGGCATCACCATCGGACATTTGGGGCTCCAGTAACCGAGTTTGAGGCTGACCGCCTATATCCTGCCGGGCACACGCCCCCGGCGCCATTGTCAGAAGGGCGCCCCCGCAGCAGGCGACAAGAACAGAACGGATCAGCATCGGGGTGACATAGACCTTTTTACCCTCTGGCCCAACTGCCTTGACCAGATGACGTCATTCTGCCGGTGCGGGGACCCCGCGCAGATCATCGCCCTCTTCGGTCACAGACCCGCTATAAGTTTCCCCGATAGAGCGATAGGGCCGCCCGCCCCAACTCCAGCGGAAAATCCGGCCGACCTCCGTGCCAACGGCATAAAGCGAAGGGACCAGCAACAGGGAGACAAACAAGGCGAAAGCCACAGCCCAGCCCAGAGATATGACCATCGGTTTCAGAAACTGTGCCTGGACGGACCGCTCCGCGATCAGCGGGAGGATACCCACAAATGTGGTCACCGAGGTCAGCAAAATCGGCCGGAAGCGAGAGACACCGCCATCGATCAGGGCCTGCACCGCCCCAACGCCTTCTTCCCTTCGTCGATTTACGAAATCCACCAAAACCAGATTATCATTGATCACAACACCGGCTGCCGCAGCAATCCCAAACAGCGAGAACATCGCCATGGGAATGCCCAGTATTAAGTGGCCGAACACTGCTCCGGTAAAAGCGAAAGGAAGTGCCGTCATAAGCAGCAGTGGCTGCGCATAGGATCGGAAAGCAATCGCCAGCAAGATATACATGGCGCCAATGGCCATCAGCATGAACCTCTGGACCTCACCCAAAAAGGCCTGCTCATCTTCGAAACCACCCGCAAAATCGCGGCTGATGTCCGGGAACCGCTTCTCAAAATCGGGCCAGAAATTGATGTTCATGTCCTCAATGATCCGGTTTCGTCCCCCATCACCCATAACTTCGGCAAAAACCGTCACGGAACGGGTCCGGTTGCGGCGTCGGATTCTGTTGATTCCGGGTGCGTATTGGAGTTCCGCGACCTGTGTGATCGGAATTTCACGCCCATCCGGCGTCCGCACACGCAGATCATCCAGACTGTCAAGATTTCGCCGCGTGTCTTCCGGCAAGCGGACCATGACCCGGACGTCTTCCCCATCTCTGGGTAAGCGCATGGCCTGATCGCCATAATAGGCCTGACGGACCTGATTTGAAACATCTGCGAGAGTGATGCCAAGTGCCTCAGCCCCGGGCCTCAGCGACAGCTGAATTTCATCTGCGGAGGAACTCAAATTATCGCCAATGTCATAGATGGCGGCATATGTCGCCAGATGGGCCTGAATGTAGTCGGAGGCCTCCCGCAGACGATCCAGATTCTCATTATTGAGCGAGAATCGGACGCCGCTATCTTCTTCATTCTGGGTGAAATCGAATTTGACTTCCTCCGCATCCTGGATTGGGCCGACCTCTGACCTCAGAACTTCCGTGATACTTTTTGTTGTTAGCGTTTCAGGTCGGTCCTCTGGTTCAACAAGGCCAATCCAAGCCTGAATGCGTCCGCTGGTTGCCACGATAGAGGCATTTTCGATGATGCTGAGATCGTCGTCGACAGGCTCCCCCCGATTGCGACGCAACTCGCCCAGCACGCTACTCCACTGCTGATTGAGCTTGTCATCCGCAGAATGGATCCCGGCCTGCAACTGATCACGGATTTGCAGGGTTCGCGAAAAGGGGGTGCCTTCGGGCAGATCGATGGTCACCTGGACCAGTCCACCCTCGATCTGTGGCATGAAATTGAACGGGACAATCCGCATCGACACCACACCAACGGAGAATCCGAACAGGCCCACAAAAAGAACAATGGTCGCATAGCGAAACCGCAACGCCGTTTCCAGGACGGGTTTGTAGATCTTATTCGCAAACCAGATCAGGCTGTCAGCAATACGCCGCTGTGCACGCACGAGCCGTCCAGACGGTCCTGTGAAAGCCTGCTTCTTCATATGCGCAAGATGCGCAGGCAGAATGAGCATGCATTCAATGATGGAGAAGACGAGAGCGCAAATCACGACAAAAGTAATCTGCTGGGTAAAGGCCCGGCTGGGCCCCGTGACAAAAGCCCAGGGCAGAAACGCGATGATGGTTGTCAGAACACCGAAAACAACCGGCTTAAGCACAAGCTGCGTTCCGACAATGGCGGCATCGACGCCCTCGCGCCGGCCGCTTTCAACTTCCTTATGAATATTCTCACCGACAACGATGGCATCATCCACGATAACACCAATGACCAGCAGAACCGCGAAGGTAGAGAGAATATTCCAGGACACCCCGAAATAGGGCAGCAGCATGATCCCGCCCGCAAAAGCCGTTATGATTCCCATCGTCACCCAGAAGGCCACAAGGGGACGCAGGAAAAGGATCAGGACAAGCATCACCATAAACGCCCCGAGCAGGGCCGATTCCGAAATCAGCTTCATCCGCGCGTCGAAGAGAACCGAATTGTCGAACAGGACATCGACCCGCGCCGCCTCCGGCAGGATATCGGACCCGGGCGCATTTGCGCGCTCCACATAGTCGCGAAACCCCTTGGCGTAGGCGCCGATATCCATCTTGTCCGGCGCTGGGACAAAAACAAAGGCGGTGGGCTGGTCATTATAGGTGGCCTTGAGGTCGGCATCGACAAATCCATCCACCACGGTCGCGACATCGCTGATCCGGATCGTTCCCTCATCGGAGGTCTGACGAATAATGATCTGGTTGAAATCGTCTGCCGTGTCCGCCAGCTGACGGGTCGACAGGCCGACATCCCCAATCGGCGACTGCAGACGCCCCCCGGAGGAATTTAACGACGCAGAGCGGATGGCATTGGTCACATCGCTGAAGCGCAGATTGTAACGACGCAAACTGTCTTCAGAAACCTCGATCGAAACCTCTTCGTCCAGAACCCCCTGTAGTTCCGCCAATGATCCCCCGGGAAGCGCGGCAATATCATCACGGACCTGATCCGCGACACGCTTCAGGGTCCGGGCATCCATATTCCCGTAAACGGCCAAGGCAAAATATCGGTTCCGCTGCTCCCAACGCCGAACCTGAGGCTGGAAGGCCGCTGGCGGGAGATTATTAATCTGATCAACACGCAGCTTCACTTCATCGATAAAGCGCTCCATGTCGATGTCGTCTCGACCCCGAATATTGACTGAACCAAACCCCTCCTGCGCGGTTGAGGTGATGCGTCTCAACCCGTCAATATCGATCACGACTTCTTCGATCCGGGTGACGATCTGTTCCTCAATATCCTGCGGCGACGCCCCTTCCCAGGCGACCGACACCGTCGCACCGTTGACCGGAACTACCGGAAACATCTTTCGTTCCATGCTGTTGAAAGACAGAACGCCCCCGACAAAGGCGACCACCATCAACAGATTGGCGGCCACAGCATTACGGGCGAACCAGGAAACCAGACCACGCATCTTATTGCCCTTTCAGTGCCGCCTCTGACAGACTGTCCCCCGAGGACGCCAGGGTGGCATCGCCGTCCGTACCGGGCTCGTGGGTGTAAATCGTCCCATCCTCCAGCCGCTCCAGCAAAGTGATCGACATGCCGTCAAACGCCGCCTGAATAGGACTGATGACCGCCAGGACGCCGGCGTCGACCTCCGCGCTGGTGAACCAGGCCCCATCCGGTTCTGAGTGAACCAGATCCACCGTGTAGATGCGCAGCGCGCCGGCCTCGGCATCCCCGACATAAAGCTCATTGCCGCTGCGGATCGCCGCACGCGGGGCCCGGAGCAAACCGGACTGCGTGGCGCCCTGCAGACTGGCCTGAACAAACAAACCCGGCGCCATCGGCGCGCCCTCATCGGCGCCTTCCCCATAGGGATCATCCAGTTCAGCAATGGCATTGATCAATCGGGTCCGGCTGCTCACCGCCGCCGCCGTGCGGGTCACCCGGCCGCGCCATTCGCGTTCGACGCCGCCGACCATGCCCGAGAAAATCACTTCCGGACCCGGCGAAGTCTCGGTTTCTGCGAAGGCCAGTGGCAGCCCCATCTGTCCCAGTTCAGCATCCGAGATCGGCAGAACGACCTCCACTGTGTCGGTGGCGAAAATGCGACCGAGGGCCTGCCCCGGGCTGACAAATTGTCCAATATCGACCGTCTTTTCCCT
>CAJXMY010000066.1 GCA_913056435.1 uncultured Hyphomonadaceae bacterium
CGGAACACTGCCTATATGGACCCTCTGCGCGTCGCTTCAAGATAGAAGGTCGCGTTTTCCCATGAAAATATGCATAGGTCGAATGTGGCAACGCTAACCCCGCAGGGCCACCGCACGGAGAGCATCGACCTCGCTCGACAGGAAGTCCCGGAACGCCGCGACACGCTTGGAGCGTTTCAGATTGCTCGGGTACACAAAGTACAGGTCGAAACTTGGTCCGGTAAAATCCTCAAGGACCCGCACCAAGCGGGGCACAGCGGCCGCCATATAGTCCGGCAGGTCGGCGATGCCGAGACCCGCCTCCACCGCCCGCAGCATGGCCGGGACATTGTTGACCATCAGCGCCGCCTTGCGCGGTCCCTCATCATCCCGTCCGACACGTTCGGCAAAAGACATGGCGGTGATGGGGCTGTCGGCGCGCCCATAGGCGATGATCCTGTGGTGATCGAGATCATCGGGAACCTTGGGCCGGCCGTACTGTTCGAGATATTCCGGCGACGCATAGAGGTTGGTCCCAACCGTCGCCAGCTTCCGCTGGATGAGATCGGCCTTATCTGCGGCCCAAAGGCGGATGGCACATTCTGCCTCGAGCTTCAGCAAATCATAATTCTCGCCATCGTCGAGGCGCAGATCGATCCGCATGTCGGGATGTTGCCGGGAGAACCGGTGAAGGCGCGGAACGAGCCAGGTTGATCCGAAAGCCACCGGCGCGGTCACGGTCAGGTCACCCTGTGCCGTGTCCTGCTGATCACGCAGAGCCGCACTGGCCGCCTGCGCAGCTGTCGCCATCTCACTGGTCGAGAGATGCAGCGTCTGACCCGCATCAGTCAGAACCAGACCGCGCGCATGGCGCTGAAACAGCGACATGCCCAGCTGCTCTTCCAAAGCGGTGATCTGGCGCGAAACCGCAGACTGGGAGATCCCAAGGCGTTCGCCGGCCGCGGTCAGGCTGCCTGCTTCCGCCGCAGCATGAAAGGATTTCAACTTGTCCCAATCCATCCTGCCCATCTCTCCGTCACACAATACGGTCGCGGTGATCTTGTGGGCCCTGATGAGCCAATGCGCAAGACCTTGTGGACGGGGAGGCCGGAAGACAGGGCCGGATGCCCCGAAACGAGGCGGGACCCGCGCCGGCCGGCCCCGCCGCGGCATGCCCGGGCCTAGGACAGGCTCTCGGTGTCCCCCGACGCGCTGACCTGCTGCACGACAATCCGGGCAAAGTCATCAAAGCCCATATCCAGCGCGTCCAGAAGCCGCGCGATACTTTCCGTAGATGGCCAGCGGAGGCGTCCCGCCGCGCTCTGGCGCTTGGAAGGGTTGAATGCCGTCGGGTCCAGGCCGGACAGGCGCGCCATGGCCGACGGGCTGATCCCTTGTCGACGCGCCAGGTCGTCTATAGCGCCCCAGATCTGCGCGTGCGTGAAAGACATGGCGGTCCTCTCCCCCCTCAACGTTCCCAAAAAGTTTTAACGAACTTCCAATAGGAATATAATCTTCATCATTTATGAATTCCTGTAGCGGAGCCCGGCGCTCTCCTGCCCCGCCGCCCGCACAGGGCAGAGACCGGCGGCCGGGGTGGGGCATAGCCTTCACCGCCGAGTCGTGATGGACTTAGGGCCTCGAAACGGATGCGCGAAAGGGTCTGGAAGATGTCACCTCTATACGCTTGGATGGTGACATCGCGCCTACACCTCGGAGTCCTGTCATGACACTGGCAAATCTGACACTGCCCCTCATGCGTCTCCTGCCCGCAGAGACTGCGCACACTCTGACTCTGGCAGCCCTCAAAACGGGTCTGGGTTTGCCGTCGCGCGAACCCGGACAATGGGACACACAGACCCATCTGCCCCGTGCCGGCCTGACACTGGCTAACCCCGTGGGTCTGGCCGCCGGCTTTGACAAGAATGCCGAAGTTGCGGCCCAGATGGCCCGTTTCGGATTTGGCTGGATCGAGTGTGGCACCGTGACCCCCAACCCCCAGCCTGGCAATCCGAAACCTCGCCTGTTCCGCCTCGTGGACGATCAGGCTGTCATCAACCGTCTCGGCTTCAATAATGCCGGCCTCGACGTGTTCCTGACCAATCTCCGCCGACAAAGGGCCCTTATGGGGGTCCCGGTCGGCGCGAATGTCGGCGCCAACAAGGGCAGCACCGATTTCGTCGCCGACTATGAAACCGGTCTGGCCGCGGCACTGCCCCTGGCCGATTATCTCACGCTCAACATCTCCAGCCCGAACACGCCGGGGCTCAGAGGGCTGCAAACCGACAGCCAGCTGGACACGCTCCTCGCCCGGTGTCGGTCAGCCTGGACCGCCGCTGGTGGCGGCAAACCGGTCTTCCTCAAAGTGGCGCCGGATCTTTCATCTGAAGATATAGAGCAGATCATACGCACCGTTGAGCCCCATGCCGGCTGGCTGGCTGGACTGATTGTCTCCAACACCACGATAGACCGCCCCCAAACACTTCGAAGTCCGCTTGCCAGCGAGGCTGGTGGACTGTCCGGAGCGCCGCTCATGGCGAAATCCACACAGGTCCTGCGTCTGTTTGCCGATGCCCTGCGGGATCAATTTGACCTGATCGGATGCGGCGGCATCCGCAACGGCGCCGATGCCTATGCCAAAATTCGCGCTGGAGCGAGGGCCGTCCAGCTGTATTCAGCCCTGGCTTATCAAGGCCCGAACCTCGTCGCCGCCATCAATATCGACCTCGCCGCCCGGCTGCAGGCGGATGGGTTCAGGAGCGTGGAAGAGGCCGTTGGGGCTGATTTGCACTAGTCTCAGTGAGCAGGCCGGGCACAAACGCCCCATGGGCCACACCCCTGACCACAAACATACCCAGAAAAGCCAGCCAGACCCCCTGATTTCCGAGGGCAGGCCGTAGCCACAGATCCAGTCCCACATAAAAGGGCACAACAATCAGGGCGGCGGTTCGAAGGGCCTGCCCACGTGTCGCCCCGAGCAGGAAACCATCAAGCTGATAGGCCACGACCCCCAAGACGGGAACAATGGCGCAGTAGGGCAGAAAGCCGAGGGCCACCTCGCGAGCCTCGGGATCTCGAATATAGTCGTTGATCAGCCATGCACCACACAGGGCATAGAGCAGCGCCAGACCGCAGGCAAAACCAAATGCGAGAATGCTGGTGACCTGCATCGCCCGCACCAGCTGATCGCGGCGCCTGGCCCCAAAGGCCTCGCCAACCTCCTTTTCAGCAACAAAGGCGAATCCGTCCAGAATGAAAGCGGAGACGGCAATGAACTGCAGGAGGATCTGATTTCCGGCCAGGGTGGCCGTCCCAAGCTGTGTGCCCGACCGAACAAACCAGGCAAAACAGAACAGCATGGCCAGTGTCCGGATGAGGACATCCCGATTGGCCCCGAACAGCGCTCCAAGGGCCTGGCGGTCCCCGAGGCCCCGCTCTGGTTTCAAAGACCCACGGATCAGCAACAGGCCCACCAGCAGGGCGGCCCACTCCGCAATCGCGGTCCCGGCCCCGATGCCAGCCGGCCCCCAGCCCAGCCCGAGCACAAACCAGGCATCAAGCCCGACATTCACCCCATTCATGACAAGCTGCATCACCAGCAAAGCGCCCGTTCGGCCTGTACCGAGCAACCAACCCGTGATGCCATAACTCATCAAAAGGGCTGGCGCGCCCCAGATCCGGGCATCGAAATAGGCCTGCCCGAGCCCATTAACCGATGCGGTCGCACCGAAGGGAAAAAACACCGCGGTCCGTGCAAAAGGCGCGACCACCAGAAGAAGGAGGCCCAAGGCCAGGCCGAGACACAAGGCCCGCTGCACAACGGCACGCGCCGCGGACACGTCCCCGCGTCCCTGAGCCTGGGCGACCAGCCCCGTGGTCGACATGCGTAAGAACCCGAACCCCCAGTAGAGAAAGCTGAAAACCGAGCTGGCAATCGCAATGGCGGCCAGATCCGCCTTGGTTCCGGCGAGGCCCATAACCGCGGTGTCGACGACCCCCGTGGCCGCAATCGCCGCCTGAGCCATCATGACGGGCACCGACAGCCGGATCACCCGTAAATAGGACAAGCGCGGTTCTGACATGACCCGGGCCTTGCGACAAATACGGTGACAAGGCAAGCCGAGCTGGTGAGATCACTTGACGAGGCGGAAGCGACTTTGCAGGAAGCTTCGGACAGTTTGTCCGGGGGGGCGGGATCGTCCACCCTTGTCACGACAGCGCTTGGGAGGGCGCATCATATGACCCAAATCACCCGAAACCTAAGACATGGCCTTCATCTGGCCCTACTCAGCGGACTCGCCCTGATAGCGTTTGCGGCCCCCGCCCATGCCGATACCGGGGACACGGCCTGGATTCTCACCTCAACGGCGCTGGTTCTGTTCATGACCCTGCCCGGGCTCGCCCTGTTCTATGGGGGGCTGGTCCATGCCAAAAATCTGCTCTCTGTTTTGATGCATTGTCTGACCCTCGCCTGCCTGATGTCCCTGATCTGGATCGTTGTGGGCTATTCCATCGCTTTCGGTGACGGCAACGGCGCCGCGGACGGCGCTGGGGCCTATTGGGGCGGACTGTCCAATGCCTTCCTGAACAATGTCACCACCGACAGCATGTCCGGAACCATCCCGGAAAGCGTCTTCATCATGTTCCAGATGACCTTCGCCATCATCACACCGGCTCTGATTGTCGGGGCCTATGTCGAACGCGTGAATTTCGCAGCCATGCTGCTGTTCAGTGCCCTCTGGCTGGTTCTGGTCTACGCCCCCGTCACCCATTGGGTCTGGGGCGGTGGCTGGCTCGCCGACCGGGGTGTGGCTGATTTTGCCGGCGGTCTGGTGGTCCATGCAACGGCGGGGATCAGCTCTCTGGTTTTCGTCATGATTTTGGGCAAACGGACCGGCTTCCCGTCGGATATCCGTCCTCCCCACAATCCCGCCTTCGTCATGCTGGGCGCCTGCATGCTCTGGGTCGGCTGGTTTGGTTTCAATGCCGGGTCCGCCCTTGGCGCCGGGACCGGTGCCGGTCAGGCCATGCTGGTCACGCACATTTCAGCGGCCACGGCATCGTTCGTCTGGATGGCGATCGAATGGGTCCAGTACAAGCGCCCAACCCTGGTCGGCACGGCCACCGGCACCATTGCCGGGCTCGCGACGATCACGCCTGCGGCAGGGTCTGTCGGCCCGATCGCCGCGATCATCATCGGCACCCTGGCCGCGATCCTGTGCTACGGCGCGGTCGTCCTGATCCGCTCCAAACTGAAAATCGACGACAGCCTTGACGTCTTCGCCGTTCACGGCGTGGGCGGGATACTGGGGACGCTGCTGATCCCCTTCCTGGCCGGATTTGGGGCCATGGCACCGGGTCTTGGCGACACAACCGTCGGCGCCCAGTTCCAGGTTCAGCTGACCGGCGTTCTTGCGGTGTGTGCCTGGTCCGCGATCGCATCGGCAGCCATCCTCTTGACCATACAGCTTGTCCTGCCGCTGCGGGTGTCAAAGGATGAGGAGGAAGTCGGGCTGGACACCTCAACCCATGGCGAGTCCGCCTATAACGCCTGATGATACCGGGGCGGGCGGACCGCTGTGTCCGCCCCTCACGCACTGCGGCGCAAGAGGAAATGCCCCAGAAGGGCGGCCACCGGCTGATCCCGGTGGGCCTGCCAGGCTTCCGCCCGAACGCTGGCCATGCGTTTTCCCATCTTGATGACTTCCGCGCGGGCATAAAGATCCTCTGCACGGCCCTGACGCAAATAGTCTATGGTGATATTGATGGTGCGCGGCGGTCCGGTAATGTCGGCCTTCAGGAACAGTTGCGCCATTGCCGTCAGCTCGAGGAATGTGCCCATCGCACCGCCATGCAGGGCCTTGATGGTGAAATTACCAATCAGCTTCTCGTCAAAGGGTAGAACGGCGGTCATGTCATCACCCTTGATGTCGCAATGCATGCCGAGCGTCGCCACAATCGGGACACGTCCCAGGAACGCCAGAAGTTCGTCGTTCCGTGAACTCATTTGGTGTCCCCGGACGCAAGACCCGGACGTGGCTTATTGATCGCAAAGGCGCCCTGTGCCGTGGCGATCACCTTGTCGCGGGTCTCGTGATACGCCCAGGCCCGACAAAAGGCGACCGACCGGGTCAGGTGATAACATTCCGCCTCACCGATAATCTCACGCTCGGTCTCAGCGGGGCGCATATAATCGATGCGCAGGTCCAGCGTGGCCACGAAACGGAGTTCCTTCAGTCGTGCGGCACAGGCCATGCCACACAAATTGTCCAGCATGGTGGTGATCGCGCCGCCATGGATGACCCTGTCATCCGGGTCACCGATCAACTTCTCCAAAAAGGGCTGCACGCCCCAGATATGGCCATGGTCAACCTGGGTGACGGTGAACCCCGTTTCGCGCGCCCACGGGACAAAATTGGTCATTTGCGCACTGTGGGCGCGCATCATGTCGATCCGTTTCTCCAGATCTGTGAGGCTGGAGGGGTCCATGGCGGCGCTCCTCAATTGACGTTCGTCTAAGCGGCTATAACATTCTCGCTGAAGACGCATCAGATTTTTTTGGGTGGATGATGGCATTTGACGCAAATGGCCCGGGAAAGGCTTGTATCATTGGTGCAGGCTGTTCCGGTTTTACCATGGCCAAACGGCTGAAAGAGCATGGGATTGATTATGACTGCTTTGAGCTGTCCGACAATATCGGAGGGAACTGGTATTATAAGAACCCCAATGGCCTGTCCTCATGCTATGAGAGCCTGCACATCGATACCTCGAAGTGGCGACTGGCGTTCGAAGATTACCCCGTACCGCAGGACTGGCCGGACTTTCCGCACCACAGCCAGCTTTTCCAGTATTTCAACGATTATGTCGACCATTTCGGCCTCCGCGACACGATCACCTTCAACACATCTGTAGAACAGGCTCGGCGCCGGGAAGATGGAGACTGGGACGTTACCCTGTCCACGGGCGAAACCCGCACCTATCAATGGCTGTTCGTCGCCAATGGCCATCACTGGGATGCGCGCACCCCCAGTTATCCCGGCCAGGAAGATTTCAGCGGCTACCAGGTTCACTCTCACCACTATCGGGACCCCTTCAGCCCCTTCGACTTCCGTGGCAAACGCGTGCTGGTCGTCGGCGCGGGGAACTCGGCCATGGACATTGCCTCCGAGCTGTCTCAGCGCCCGATCGCCCAACGTCTCGTCATTTCCATGCGACGGGGCGTCTGGGTGCTGCCGAAATACATGAATGGACAACCCGCCGACAAAGCGGTTCTGCCGGCCTGGCTCCCGACCAAGATCGGGCGTGCCATGGCCCGGAAAATGATCAAGAAACAACTCGGCAATCCGGAGGATTATGGTCTGCCGAAACCCGACCATGAACCGCTGGACGCGCATCCCTCCGTCTCCGGGGAATTCCTCACCCGCGTTGGCTGCGGCGACATCATCGCCAAAGGGGCGCTCGATCGGTTTGAGGCCAATGCCGCCATCTTTGCAGATGGCACAAGAGAAGAATTTGATGCTGTCATCTGGGCCACCGGCTACCGTGTCAGTTTCCCCTTCTTTGATGACCCGAACCTGACCCCGGAAGATAACCGCTTCCCTCTGTTCAAGCGCATGGTCAAACCCGGCTATGAGAACCTGTTCTTCCTCGCCCTAGCCCAACCCCTTCCGACCCTGGTGAACTTTGCGGAACAGCAGTCCAAACTCGCCGTGGCTGCGCTGACCGGCGCGTATACGTTTCCCGGCCGCGCCGACATGAACGCCATCACAGAGCGGGACGAAAACATCCATATGGGACATTTCTATCCGACGGCCCGCCATACCATGCAGCTTGATTTCAATGTCTATGTCCGGGATCTCATGAAAGAGATTGAGCGCGGCCGCCGGCGCCATAAGGAATCCACATGAGCGATTGCATCCTCCGGATTCAGCGCTGCTTCAGCATTTTGCGATAGGATGCCTGAATGCGATCAATCCCCAACAGATGTGCCTCATGCACCGATTGACCGGCCCCCTTCTGGCGGGTCTGATGATCCTTGTCGGGTGTGCGACCGCCCCGCCGCCACCGGCCAGTATCAGCACCCCCGTTTCCGCGCCGGAACCACCCGCGCCAAGGGACTCAACTGTGCAGTTGGAAGAGCTGAGCGCGCAGGGGCCGTTTCAACCGAACCTGCACCTGTTCACCTGCTACCCGCAGCTTGCCAATGCGCCTGTCGTCACCTCCGAGCGGCAGGTGGTGAATTTTGCGCCCATGATCGTCGTCAATGGTGTGGCGCTGGCAAGCGCGCCTTCGAATGAGGCCTGCCTGTCTTCTGGATTCGGGGTCCGTTATGGTCGACCCCATAAAGGCATTGACCTCGCCGCGCCGCTGGGCAGCCCGGTTTATGCCGCTGCCCCCGGCATCGTTCGCGAGGTCTCGCTGGCCCGAGGGTATGGAAATCAGATCGTCATTGATCACGGACGGGGCGTCTTCACGCGCTACGCCCATCTCGCCGGTTTTGCCACCGGACTTCGCCCCGGCCAGCGGGTCGGGTTCGGCGTCGAGATCGGATCCGTCGGACAGACCGGAAACGCGACGGGGCCCCACCTCCATTACGAGGTGCTGACCGGATCCTATGCGACGCCGAGAGGATCTTTTGGCCTCGACGCGCATAACCCACTTGAATTCCCCCACTGGCCTGGCCTGTCGGCAGCCAGCTGACACTGACCCACTGCGCTGCAAAAAAAGTTGACGGGGTGTCATCAATCGCCAAACTGGACTCAGCGTCGAGGGAGAACTGATGGCCACTCTGGTTCAGGACACGCCCAGCTCCGGCAAGCGGGCAATCGCCAAGGAAGCCAACCGGCGCGCCATTCTGGACGCGGCCCGCCTCGTCTTTGCCCGGACGGGATATGATGCCTGCAGCATTCGCGATATCATTCGCGAAACCGATCTCGCGGCCGGTACTTTCTACAATTACTTCAAGTCCAAGGAAGAGGTGTTCGAGACTCTGGCGTCTGACAGCGTGACGCGCTTCCGCCCGCTGCTGCGGGCCGTTCGTGCAGAAACCCAGGATCTTGAGAGTTATATCATCGGGGCCTACCGAGCCTATTTTCATTTTCTGGCCGCGGAAAACGAGGACGCCATTGTGGCGGGCACGCCGCACCTAGCCCTCGTCGGCGTCCGGGTCGATACGCCAGAAATGAAAGCGATTTCGGACGAAATTCGTCAGGACATCGAGACAATCCTGGCGCAGGATGCCTCCGGATCACCCGATCTGCACTATGTCACTGCTGCGGCGATTGGCATTGCCCGGGAGATGGGAGACCAAATGTTGAGCCGCCGGCCCATTGATGCCGACTTTGCTGCCCGTTTTGCCAGCCAGTTGCTTCTGAAGGGTCTCAAGTCGCTCATGACCGGATCCGGAAAAAGCCGTCAGGCCTGATCGGACCCCGATGACCCTGCAGGCTTTATTTGCAAAGTTGATCCTGAAACTGCCAGACAGGCTCAAGGTCTGGCTTGCCGGTGGCCGGCCGCTCGTTCTGGGCGGCCGAACGCTTGATCCGGCGCTGCAACTGCTCACTTACGCCGCATCGAAACGTCCTCC
>CAJXMY010000067.1 GCA_913056435.1 uncultured Hyphomonadaceae bacterium
CAAGAAGTTTAACAGCAGCTGCAAAAATGCACAAGATGCTGAAAAGCAAAAGCAACAAACCAATCAGCGCATCAGGGAGTGTCTTGAAGATCTTCAACAGTGGATAAATGATCAAGTCAATAATGGCCTTGTCGGTTTTATAAATCTCCCAGCCCAGGAAGGCAAAAACCACCCCCCAGAACCCGACCAATTCGATGAGAAAAAGGGTGCTCAAAGCCCGACCGCCTCCGTCACATTCTTTGAATGGGACCTAGATCGAGGATCGATAATTCAAGGACCGATCCCGCGCCTCCAGCCGACCAATCAGGTCAATAACCCAGGCCGACTTGCTGGGGGCGTCTTCCAAGGCAAGGATCGGTTTGGTTGTTTTCTCGACTGCATTGAGGAGGAAAACGGTCTCCTGGTGCGGGGCGGCATCGAGATCATCGATGATCCGGCTGGCCTGAATTTGGGCCACGCCCAGAAGGGCCAGCTTTCGCCGCGAAGACACCACCGCGCGCCGGCTGATGGAATCGAAGCAATTGCGAGCGATCTCAACTCCGATCCTTTGATATATTCTGGCGGCCGCCATAATGGCCGACTGGCAGGATGACGGGAGATAAACGATCCCCGCAATTCCCCGTTCGTAAAACTGGTCAGCCGCCTCGAGCAGTCGCCTTGTCACCCTCGCCGTTCCGGACGTGGCCTGTCCGACCTGAAGGGGATTTTCCCCCGACGCCGCAATCCAGTCGGTTGGCACATAAAGCCGCCCGGCGCGGGCATCCTCACCGATGTCGCGTGCGATGTTGGTCAACTGCATCGCAATGCCGAGATCGCACGCCCGGGCCAAAGCGGTCCGTTCCCTGACCCCCATGACCAATGCCATCATCACGCCTACGGTGCTGGCCACACGCACAGCATAGCCGATCAGCTCATCGAGCTCCCGATAGCGTCGCCCTGAGATATCCCAGCGATAGCCGTCCAACAGGGCCTCGGGCACTTCGCGCGGGATCCCGTATGTCCGAACAACCCAGGCAAAGGCACGGTCCACAGGTCGCGCCTCAGGTGTTCCCTTGTACACCTTATCCAGCCGGTTCTGAAGCAGGTTAAGCGCCAGCCTCTGGTCCTGACCAAGATCAACGGCATCGTCCGACACACGGCAAAAGGCATACAAGGCAAAAGCGGCATTCCGCACCTGCTTGGGAAGCAGGCGGGACGCTGCGTAGAAACTGCGGGACCCAATTCGAATCGTCTCGCGGCACGCCTTGAGATCATCCTCAAGCGACTGTCCTTCAAATCCAACACTATCAACTGTCCACATAAGATGACATACTCTAGGAAGCAGTGCTGAAGTGCAAGGAGTTTTTAATGGGGGGACAGCGCTATCGGAGTCTGTGGGCGACGCCCGGTTTGTTGCGTTTGCCCAGGCGGTCATGAATATTCTGCTTACCCTCGGAAGGCTTGCCAAGGGCCTCGAGCTGGCGCGCAGCCTCTGGCAGGCTGGGCACCGCGTGATCATTGCCGATCCCTTTGCCCTTCATCTCTGCCGGCCGTCCCGGGCGGTGTCAAAGACCTACCGGGTGACCGCACCGACGCAGGATCTCGACGCCTATCTGGCAGATCTGCTGAACATCATCGAAACGAACGCCGTTGATCTGATCATCCCGGTCTCCGAGGAAGCGCTCTATACATCGCGCATCGCTCCATATCTGCCAGACTCAGCGCGTTTGTTCGGACCCTCTTTCAGCCAGATGTCGCGCCTGCACGACAAGCTGGCCTTTGCCGGGCTTTGCCAGAAACGGGGTCTGACCGCGCCCAGGACCTTCGCGGCGACGACGCCCGCTGCACAGGAGCTGGCGCAGAGCCGCGATTATGTCGTGAAACCAATCCATGGCTGCTCTGGTATCGGGGTACGGCTGCGCCATCGCGGTGCTCCTCTCACACCAGACGACCTCAGCGCTGGAAATCTGATTCAGGAACGCCTCTATGGGCGGCAGATCAGCAGTTTCAGCATCGTGCGCGATGGGCAGATCAAGGCGACCGCCCTGTATCAGGGTGACATCTATCTGGGGACCGTTTCGGTGCGTTTCAGCCGGGTAGACGATCTCCCACAAGTCGAGGACTGGGTCGCAGCCTTTGTTGCGGCAGAAAACTATACCGGGTTCATCTCATTCGATTTCTTTGTCACAGACGAGGGCACGCCCTTTGCGATTGAATGCAATCCCCGTCTGACCAGCGGGATCCATCTTATGGATCGCGGGACCATCGCTGCACTGACCACGGATGTGCCGCTGACCGCGCCGACGTTCAAGCCTCACAGGTTTTTTCAGGATGGCCATGCGGCGCTGACGGTGGCCTGTGGCGCCATTCTAAGGCCGCGCGATTATTTCAGGATGCTGGCCAAGGTGGTCACGACCAAGGACGTCGTTTTCGACTGGTCAGACCCGGCTCCCTTTTTTCTGATGACACCCATGTCCTGGGACACGCTGCGCCAGGGCCTCTTTCAGGGTGTAGCGCTGGCGGATGCGGTCACGCGTGACATTCTCTGGACCGGCGATCCCTCGCCGGTTCCCCTCGACCAGAAAAGGATCAGGCCCGGTGACGCCTTACCCTGACACTGATCTCCTGAGCCGGCCGCGTGGTCAGGCGCGCCACCGGGCGGACAGGCGCGGTTCCAGCGACTTCGAAATCGAAGTCGCGGACGAGACTCGCAATGATCAGGGCTGCCTCAAGGCTTGCGAAGCCCGCACCGATGCAGGTGTGTGGCCCCTGTCCAAAGGGAATATAGGTCCCGCTCTCGATCTCTTTTTCCCGTTCGCCCAGGAACCGCTCGGGGTCGAAACGATCGGGATCCCGCCAGTAGCGTTCATGCCGGTGCAGGGTCCAGGGGGCAATCATGACCAGTGCTCCGCGCCGCAATTTCCGTCGCCCGAGGACAACGGCCCGCTGCGCAACCCGCGGCATGAAGGTGATCGGCGGATACAAACGCAGGACCTCTTTGAAGAAGCTCCTGACAAAGGGCAGGTTGCGCACATCATCGATGCCCAGGGGGCCCGCTCCGGCCCGTTCCTGGACCTCTGCCCGGACACGGGCGCGAATTTCGGGGCGGACCGCGAGAATGTAGAAGGCCCATGTCAGGGCACTGGCGCTGGTTTCATGTCCCGCGAGGAAGAAGACGCCGAGCTGGTCGATCAGCTCGTCTCTTGTAAACGCCGCGCCTGTGTCACGATCGCGTGCCGCGATGACGGCACTGGCAATATCATTGAACCGGCCGGTTTTGTCATCGAGATGGGTATCGGTAAGATCCCCAAGATGACGGCGGATCCGGGCACACGCCTCGAGAACGTGATCGTCCTGGCGCACCGCCGTCCAGGCCGGATCGACAATCAGGCGCCAGATCTGGACCTGCGCCACATCCCGCTCGAAAATCACGAAATCATCAAACACATCTTTGGCGACGCCGGTGTCGAGCGAGGTCGAGAACACGGTTCGACAGATGACATCGGCCGTCAGATGGCTCATCGCCAGATCAAGCGAGAACGCCGTCCGGGTGGCCGCCATCTCCGACAGCCACGCCAGACGATCTTCAACCGCTGCATGCATGGATGCAAATGCCAGGTTCAACCGCATATGCGAAAAGGCCGGGTCGATCATCGCCCTCTGGCGCCGCCACGTATCCCCGTCTGTCACGAAAATGGACCCACCGATCAGGGGCTCCAGAGCATTGACCATCAGATCACTTTTGGGAAAGGTCGAGCCATCATCCGACAGCACCTGCCGGATCAGCCCGGGATCATTCAGCAGAAAAATCGACCTGCGCGAATAGCCCAGCGTTCCGATATCCATCCGGAACGCACTGCCCGGCAACAAGCTCAGCAGATCTCCGTCGCCCTGACGCAAGGTTCGCGCCAGCGCCGCGACAGACCACAGCTTGGACGGGCGCGGCGGGACATAAGGCTCGCTCGTGTCTGTCATGGTCGGTGTGTCCCCCAAACGTCTCTCCTCCTCACAACTCAGTTAGCATAGTCATGTCTTACCTGCATCTCTTTGAACTCCTCATCATTCTTCATGTCAGTTTTGGCGCCCCGGGACTTGTTAGTTTCTGGATTCCGGTCTTCAGTCGCAAAGGCGCGAAACTGCATACCGTCTGGGGGAAGGCTTTCGTGGTCATGATGCTCATCACGGCGAGCTGCGCGGTGGGCATGTCGACCATGTCAATCCTCGATCCCGTC
Source organism: uncultured Hyphomonadaceae bacterium (assembly GCA_913056435.1). Lineage (GTDB taxonomy): Bacteria > Pseudomonadota > Alphaproteobacteria > Caulobacterales > Hyphomonadaceae > Henriciella. Next base: position 4,212 of record CAJXMY010000067.1, read on the forward strand.
GCCAGCCACCCCAAATTGATGGATCACGAGATCTTCGGGGACCCGGTTCTTATCCGGGGCATTTTCGGGTGGATGATGCTTTATCTGGCATTGCTCACCATCAATCTGACCTGGTACGGATGGCTTTGCATTCGCAACCGGTCCGACCACGCCCGTAACCGGGCCTGGCACAATATGGCCCTTCAGCTGATCTTGTTCGTGGCCTCAGCCAATTGTGCCTGGCAGGGGGCGCGCATTGAACAGCCGATGATGATCGGGATCTCGATGGTCGGCTTCGCGACGGTCGGGACCAATCTATGGTTTATGCTGCGCCCGAAACCGGGGCCCCTGGAGTGGCTGACCGAGCATATCAAAGCGCTGGTCGGAACCGGCATCTCCGTTTACACGGCGTTCTTCGCCTTTGGGGCAGTGCGCCTGATCCCCGAACTCGCCCTGGCCCCGGCCCTGTGGGCCGTCCCCCTGGTCACTGGTCTCATCCTGATCATTTATCATCAGCGTCTGGTTTCGCGCCCGCTGCGCCGGGCCCGGTCGGTCGCGGCAACATGAGAGGTGCGAAGCGGGTCCTGATCATTGGCGCTGGCGCTGGCGGGCTGGCAGCCGCCATCGACCTCGCCTCTGCGGGCGCAAATGTGACCGTCCTGGATCGCGCCGGCGAAGTCGGCGGCAAGATGCGTCAGCTCCGTGTCGATGGTGTCGGCATCGATGCCGGACCCACCGTGTTCACCATGCGGTGGATCTTCGAAGCGCTGTTTCAACGCGCCGGCGCGACCCTTTCGGACCACCTGACCCTGCGGTCTGCCGAACGTCTTGCGCGCCATGCCTGGCTGGATGGCAGCCGTTTGGACCTTTGGGCCGACATCGACAGATCCGCCGCCGATATCGAAGCTTTTTCAGATGCGCGGAATGCGGACGGCTATCAGGCGTTTTGCGAGGACAGCCGAAAGATTTTCGAGACCCTGAAAGATCCCTTCATTTCATCCCCGAAGCCCAGCCCTCTGAGCCTGAGCCATCGCATTGGCCTGCACCGGCCGCATAAACTCTGGCAAACCCGGCCATTTGAGCGCTACGCCTCGCGGCTTCGCCATTATTTCAGCGACCCCAGACTGCTTCAGCTGTTTGGACGTTATGCAACCTATATCGGGTCATCGCCCTATTTGACGCCAGCAACGCTGATGCTGATTGCTCATGTCGAACAGGATGGCGTCTGGATCGTGGATGGCGGCATGCGCGCCGTCGCCCGGGCCATGCAGACGGTTGCCGAGGGCCAGGGGGCGGTGTTCCGGCTGGCCAACGGCGTTCAGTCAATCGATCTTGATGGTGGCTGCGTCAAGGGGGTCACTCTTGAGGATGGGGAGCGCCTGCCCGCGGATGCCATCATTTTCAATGGCGATCAGTCCGCGCTGGCTGCAGGCCTTCTGGGGTCCGACGTGACATCCGCTGGCCAGCCGGTCAGCCGGGTACGACGGTCCCTCTCTGCGCTCACCTGGTGTGCGCACACGACAATATCGGGCTTTGACCTGGACTACCATACGGTGTTTTTCTCAGACGCCTATCGGGAGGAGTTCCGGGAAATCTTCGAGGATCGCAAACTTCCGACACAGCCCACCATTTATATCTGTGCGCAGGACCGCGCCGCTCCGGAGCGCCCCTCGGGCCGGGAGCGCCTGCTCATTCTCGTGAACGCGCCGGCGGATGGCGATGTGCAGCCCATGTCGCCAGAGCAGCTCCCTCGCCTGCGCGAGAAAATGGCCCAATACCTTCAGCGCTTCGGCCTCCGCCTTGAGCCGGACGCCCCGGCTATCCCGACACCACCAGACGGATTTCATGCCCTGTTTCCGGGAACCGGTGGCGGACTTTATGGGCGCGCCAATCATAGCCCCTTTGGCAGTTTTGCGCGGATGGGCGCCACAACCCGCATCAAAGGACTCTTCCTGGCCGGCGGCTCGGTTCATCCCGGCGCAGGTGTCCCGATGGCGACCATGTCGGGCCGACTGGCCGCGCAGGCCGTTCTAAGAGCGCATTAGGCGTTCAGTCCGTCCAGCGCCCCGGCCAGCTCATCTGCCGCGGGGATCAGGTCCGAAACGACCTTGGCCGACATCAGGACGCTAGGCACACCCGCACCAGGATGGGTTCCCGCACCGACCATGTACAGGTTCTGAACCTCTTCACTTCGATTGTGCGGCCGGAACCAGGCGCTCTGGAACAATTTCGGCTGCATGCCAAAAGCGGCCCCCTGAAACGACCCATAACGGTCCAGGAAATCCTGCGGGGTCAGAAGATGAGAGGAGACGATGTGACCGGACAGACCCGGCATCATGGTTTCCTCCAGACGGTCCTGAATCCGCTGCCGATAGGGTTCGGCCAGCGTGGTCCAGTCCGTGCCCGAGGACAGGTTGGGCACCGGGCTGAGCACGTAGAAGGTGTCACACCCCTCCGGCGCCAGTGTCTTGTCGTGCGCCGTTGGCCGGTGAAGATACAAACTGAAATCGTCTGCGACATGGTGCTGATCGAAAATATCTTCCAGCAGCCCCTTGTATCTTGGCCCCAGAACAATGGAGTGGTGGTCGATGTCCTCATAGGTTCGATCCGTCCCAAAATACCAGACAAACAGGCTCATGGAGTAATCCGCCGCGGCAATCTTGCGATCCGTCCATCTTTTCCGTTTCCGGTGACCAAGAAATTTTCCATAGGTCGTGGCGGGGTCAACATTGGACACCACCAGATCGGCCATCAGGGTCTCGCCTGTTTCCAGCTCGACTCCGCAGGCCCGGTCCCCTTCGGTGAGGATTCTCCGAACCGGGCTGTTGCAGCGCAAGGCGCCGCCATTGCGTTCCAGAAGACTGACCAGTCCGCGAACCAGCGCGCCTGTCCCACCAACGGCATAATGGACCCCGAACGTCCGTTCCAGATGGGCGATAAGGCAATAAAACGCCGTCGTCGAAAACGGATTTCCACCGATGAAAAGCGGATGAAAACTGAAGGCGATGCGCAGCTTGGGGTCTTTGAAATACTGACTGACCTTCTGATAGACAGACCAATACCCGCCCAGACGCACCAGATCGGCCATATTGGCAAGGGTGAAGGCCAGACTGTGAAAGGGCTGGCCCGCCAACTTGTCAAAGGCCACATCATAAATCTCTTTGCTCATTTCGAGATAACGCTCGAAGCCAGCCGCGTCGCCCGGCGCAATGCGTGCCACCTCCGCCCGCATCTGTTGGTGATCCCCACTGCAGGTGAACACATCTCCATCATTAAATCGAATTTTGTAGAAGGGATCACAGGGCTTGAGCGTGACATCGTCCTCCAGACGGCCACCGCCCGCTTCCCAGACTTCTTCGAAAATATGGGGCGCCGTAATCAGGGTCGGACCGGCATCGAAGACAAAGCCATCCTGATGGTAGGTGTAGGCCCGCCCCCCCGGGGCATCGAGCTTCTCCACCACGGTGACCTGATAACCCTTGCCGCTCAGCCGGACCGCGGCAGCAAGCCCACCAAACCCACTTCCAATGACGACCGCCCTGGGACGTGCGCGCGCTTGCGTCCCGTGGGGACGGCTATCTGTTCTCGTCAACATAACTTGACAGTCTCGACCGTCTTTTTGTTTTACGCAAGCGGTCTCGCCAATTTATTTCGGGGCACCGGACCTGTCTTCATCCGCCTTCATTGACTTGCGTGTCCGCCAGAGCCCGAACCCAGCCAGCAGCAGGACGATGGGAACCGAGGCGCCCACAAGAAGTTTCGGGTCCACACCAAGGCCAGCGGCCGCCAGCCCTCCCGCGATATAACCGACCACTCCGACCGTATAATAGGTGATGGCCGCGATGGATAAGCCCTCGACGGTCTGCTGCAACCGCAATTGAAGCATGGCGCGATGATTCATGCTTTCGAGCAGGGCCTGGTTCTGCTGTTCAAGAGACATATCCACCCGCGTCGAGAGGAGCTGCGCGGCACGGTCGACCCGTTTAGACATCCCGTCCTGGCGCTCTGCAATCGACGCGCACGTATTCATCGCCGGGGCCAGCCGGCGTTCGGTGAAGTCATGAAACGTCTGCATTTCAGGCAGGCGGTCTTCCCTCAACTCCAGGATTCGTCGCCGGACCAGCGCGTAATAGGCCGCCCCTGCCCCGAAGCGAAAATCGGTTTCCGAGTGGCTCTTTTCGATGGCGGCCTGCAACGCGGTCAGACGGCGCAGCAGATCGGGCTCGTCGGCGACCGCGGAACCCGACATCGCCGTGGTGACTTGTGACAGCTCGGCCTCCCAGCCGGTGAGCTGACGTGACAGGCTCTGGGCGACAGGCAGGGCAAGCAGCGCCATGATCCGATAGGTTTCAATTTCCAGCAAACGCTGAACGATACGGCCCGCATGCCACGGCGTCATTGTCTTGTTGAGGACCAGGAACCGGCTGAACCCGTCGGCATGGACCCGGAAATCCGTCAGCGCGCGGGCGGCCCCGCCCGCAATGGATGACCCTATAAGGGTGTTGTCCGCAAAATATGCACGGCCCAGCTCCCCATGCGATACAGTCTCGGGCTCAGGGATCAGGGCGGCATGGCTCGCGGCGATCAACTCACCGGGCAGACCGGACAACCAGGCCTGCGGGACCGACTCGATGGCAGATTTCATGAATGGGATCTGAGCCCCGCTGGTCATGAAGGTATAGCGCGTGAACTCCGTGTGACGTTCCCAGACCAGGCGAAAATCACCAAGGTCCACGCCATAATGCTTCACACCCGGTCCGGGTGGAGTTGCCCCATACTGGGTGGTCAGGTCGCTGATGACCTCACGGTCGGCCTCGGCATAGGGCCAGTTCGTCGCCAGAGCGATGCAGGACAGTTGCGTCGGTGCGGTTAACGGCTCTGAAGGCCGAGCATGAACCTCATTGCTCAGCGTAAACCGCAGGGGATGATTTGTCGGTAATTCCACCATTTCGCCGTCCTCCCGACCGTTTCGCACCTCGCTGGATTTAGGTCGACAGGTGGGTCATGACCAGCTGCGCGACATGATCGGGGTCTTCCTCATGCGCCAGATGCCCGAGGCCTACCAGCTCGGTTACCCTCGACGCCCCAAGTTTCTGGCGGGCGAGCTGAGCCTGTGACGCTGGGATCGCCCGGTCGCGGGTCGCGACGAACAGATGAACTGGGCACGTCACATCGGCGAGGCGGGCCGCGAGTCCCTGCAGGTCCCAATTGGCCATCATGGCCAGCGTTCCACCAACATGGCGGGGGGAGGACAGCAAAGTCGCATAGCCGTCGATATAGGATTCGGGGACATAAGATCCCGTCTGTTCGATGA
>CAJXMY010000068.1 GCA_913056435.1 uncultured Hyphomonadaceae bacterium
TAACGCCGATTGCTCGTATCGACCATATTGAGAACGGCGCCGAGCACATCGACCCCGAAGGCCTTCAGGATCCTCAGCGACTTCCGAATGGATTTACGGTTAGAGTGGCGCCACCGCACAACAAGCAGCGTTTTGTCCGATTTCTTCGCAATGACCCGGGCCTCGGCCATCAACAGAAGGGGGCCGGTATCGATAATGATCAGCTCGAATTTCTTGCGCAGCCGGTCCAGCAGGCGGTCAAAAGCCTGCGTCCCGAAAACATCATGCGGCGCGTGACCGGAAAGGTTCAGGGGCAGAATGGTCAGGCTGGTCTCAGGGTCCTTGTGCAGGGCCTTGGTCAACGCCCCCTTGCCGAACAGGTGTTCGATCAGGCCAATCTCGGGAGTCAGGTCAAAGGCCTCGGTCAGCTGCCGGCGGCGGAAATCCCCGTCAATCACCAAGGTCCGGATCCCGCTCATCGCCGACATCCGGGCGATCGCAACGCTGAGGCTGGTCTTTCCTTCATTGGCCAGCGAAGAGGTCAGGGTCACGACACGCGAAGCGCCATCAATATCTGAAAAGGCGATCGCCGCCCGGAGATAGCGCATGCTTTCGGCAAAACCCGACAGGGGGTTTTCCACCAGAAAATTGCCGGGCTGTTTCGATTTGGCGTTCAGCAAGGGCAGAGACTTGATGAGAGGGACCGATCCGACCACAGACAGGCCGAGACGCCTCTCGAGATCGTCCACATTGGTTACTTTGCCATCAAAAATTTCCGCCAGGATCGCCGCGCCAACCCCGAGGCCCAGACCAAAAAGGAGGCCGAGGAAGAGGTTGACCAGAACCCGTGGTGAGCTGGGCCGGCCAGGCACTCCGGCCAGAGCCAGGACGCGAGCATCAGGGCGCACAAGGTCGTTCTGCTCGCGGGTCTCCTTCAAGCGGTCAACGAAGGCCTCATAAATCTCCCGGCTTGCATCCGCCTCACGCTCGAGCTCCCTGAGGCGCACGAGAGACGTGTTGTTGCGGATCAGCTCGGATCGGTCCCGGCGGATCCGGGCATCAATATCACTGATCCGGTCCTCGGCCACGGCCACTTCGGCCGCCAGACTCGCCGTGATGCGCTGGATTTCAGCCTCAATCTGACGTTCAATGTCCGCGGTCTGGCTGTTCGCGGCCACCAGATCCGGATGGCGCGGCAAAAGCGTGGCCTCCAGTTCGGCCACCCGGCGCAACAGCTCGGAGCGTTGATTTTTCAGGGCTGTGATAACCGGGGAGTCGAGCACCTCCGCAATGGTATCCACGCCGGCCCCGCTGGCCAGCTGACGCCGCATACTGTCATAGCGGGCCTTGACCCGGTCCAGATCGGCCTGCAGGCTGATTTTTTGCTGTTGCAGCGTCTGTATGCTGGTTTCCGTCAGCGTGGTGCCCTGCGCCGCCAGCAGGCCTGACTGCGTGCGATACGCCTCGACCTCGGCTTCTTTCTCGGTTACCTCGTCGCGCAGCACCTCCACCCTCTCAGCAAGCCAGCTGGTGGCCGTCCGGGTGGCATCCAAGCGGGCCTCAAGCTGGTCAACGCGATACTGTTCCGCAATGGCGTTGGCCAGTCTCGCCGCAGTGTCCGGTGACTCACTTGTGACCGTGATTTCGATCAGATAGGTCGTTCCCAACCGGGATACACTGACTTTGCTCCGCAAGATCCCGACCATGATGGCGGTCAGGCGGTCGGCTTCCTGCTCCGGGGTCAGAAGCACAGGCTCGGCCGGCGCTGCGGATGGTGAGGACAGACGGGCGGAGACCCACCCCCTGGCACGGCTGGGCAGACTGGGCGGTCTGGGGTCGAGGAAGGGATTGAACTCAGGATTTTCTGCGAGGTCTTCAGACACCACAACCCGCCTTAAGAGGCTGGGAGAGGCAATGACCTCGACCTCTGTGTCCATGATCGCGGTGCTCAGAGAGGTACCACTGAAGACGTTGCCCAGATCGATGACATTGGCCTGATTGGTCTCGACAATCACCGTCGAGGTGGCGCGATAGGTCGGCGTCTGGCTCAGGGTCAGATAGGCCGCGATCAGGACCACCGCGATGAGGATGGAACCGATCAGCCAGACGCGCCGCAGGAGAAGACCTGTAAGAGACCGGATGTCCAGTTGAATGGCGCGATGATCCGTTTCACCCCCGTCCAGCGCCTGATGATCCGGCAGTTCAATGCTTAGGGTTCTGGTCACGTCACTCGGTCACACTTGTAAAAAAAGGGGCTGATGGCTCGATCATGACGACTCTGGCTCGGCCACGCATTAAGGGAACATACGCAGGGACACACCGATAGTGGTGTTGTCATAGGTCCGACCGGTGAAGGCCGCCGTCCCGCTGATGTCCCGCGATGCATAGCGCACGAACCCATCGAGATGGGCATGGCGGTTCAGCTTGTAGGTGGTCGAGATCGCCCACTCTGTCACCTCGTCTTCGCGATCGATATCATCATACGCTTCGTTCAGAACACGCCCGGACAGGCGCAGCAGGATATTGCGTCTGAGTTCGTGGTCGATCTGCGCTCCAAAGGCGGTCTGAACCGCTGACGCACTCTGGCGAAGTCCGAGATCGACAACCCCGCGGCGGGCGGTGAGGGTGACATTGGTCAGCTGTGTGGGAAACCAGGTCACACGGCCGTCGACCGAGAGGCCGTCGACATCGGTGAAATAATCATCCTTCTTTTCATCGCTGAAATATCCGACGGCGACCTGGCCACGGACCAGGGACTGCAGCTCAAAATCAGCACCCGCATTGAGGATATAGCCCTCGCTGTCGCGGTTCCGGGGGGCGGCGTCGAGGACAATATCTGTGTCATAGTCCGCCTCATAAATTACCGCCTGACCAAACAGCGCCACATCCGGGCTCACGGCATAGGCCAGCCGGCCCCGCGCGCGGGTCAGGGTCCTGTCACGATAATCCTGATCAATCTCCGTGGCTGCTCCCAGAACGCCCACGTCGGCGAAATCATCTTTCAGGGCGCTCACCCCGGCCACCGCCTGAAAGCGGCCGGTCTGATAATGCAGGTCGATGCCGGCATCGAGCTGCTCATACTCGATCGGGTTTCTGGTCCCGAAGGAGTCGACAAAGTCCTGCCGGTTTTCAGTCAGCCAGCCATAGGACAGCCGGGGGGTCAGCCAGGCCTCGCGCGTCGCGTCGATCCGTCCCTCCGCCGCGACGAGGGTCGAGGAATTCGACGTCTCGCTGTTGTCGAGATACTCATCCCGGTAGGTGCTGGCCGTCAGGGACAGCCCATGGCGGCTCCAGTCCGAGTCCGCGCGCACCGAGGCCCCCAGTCTGATGATGACATCGGACTCCTCATTGTCAGACGCCGCGAAGGCGTTCGAGACCGTCCGGACACCCAGCTCCACCTCGGGGCGAACATCGAACGATCCGGCCCGCTTCGACACAGGGTCATAATCGGGCTGAGCCCGCGTCGCGACGGCTTCGTATTTGTTACGGCTGAAATAGTCCTGCTGCGCCAGCGCGGACCCCCATGGAACACACGCCACTGCCAGAAGGCTCGCCACGCGAAGAATTTGTGTCATTTTGCACCCTCGATTTCGCATCATCACCCAGCTGGCCGTTTCGCTGCCCGGCCTTGCAAGGTCTATACCATAAAACAACGCAGGAGGATGTGTCCCCGATGCCGCGGTCGCTGACAGATTTGAGGGGACGGATGCCCAGATGTCGACCGATGCGTGACAGCCCGCCGAGCAGAGGGACGGAAAGCCCGGCCTTTCCGCAAGGATAATGGTTGATCTCACCGGGCCAGACACTAGTCAGTCGCGTGATGGCGTTCACACCCCCTTCGACCGGTCAGCGGGATCTGTCGCCCGCCATGGCGGCGCAGCGCCCGCTGAAGATTGGGCTTCTCTCCTACCGCTCCGACCCTCGGGTCGGGGGTCAGGGGGTTTATGTGGACTATCTCTCGGCGGCGCTGGCAGACCTCGGTCACGAGGTCACCGTCATTTCCGGTCCGCCCTATCCGGAGCTCTCCCGGGACGTCAGCTGCGTTCGTCTGCCGTCTCTGGATCTGTATGCACAGCCCCATCATGGCCACTACGCCCTGCGCCCCAGACACCTGCTGAGCCCGACAGACACCTATGAGTATTTCAGCCATCTGTCCGGGAAGTTTGTCGAGCCACTGACCTTTGGTCGACGGGCGGGGCAATGGCTGCGGCGGCACGGACAGGCTTTCGATGTCCTGCTGGACAATCAGGGACTTTCGGAAGGCATCCTGCGGGCCACCCAATCCCGACGCCTGCCCCTGGTGACCATGATCCATCACCCGATCACCGAGGACCGGCGCCTCGCCCTGGCCGCGGCCCCCGACCGCCTTCACCGCCTTCTTGTGCGCCGGTGGTACGCTTTCCACCACAGCCAGCTCCGGGTCGCCCGAAAGGTCGGAACGATCATCTCCCCCTCGCAGAGTGCACGGCGCCACATCGCGACAGAATTCGACCTGCCGGTCGACAAGATCACCGCCATACCTCTTGGGGTCGACCGCTCGGCCTTTTGCAAGGCTCCCGGCGGAGTGCGCCATGAACGCCGGATCGTCACCACGGCCAGCGCCGATGTTCCCCTGAAGGGCCTGCAATATCTGATCGATGCCTTTGCCGCGCTGCGCGCCGACTTCCCGGATCTGGAGCTTACCGTGATCGGTACCCTGCGAGAAGGCGCGGCCGCTGCGCGCATTCGGGCCCATGGCCTCGCACAGCACATTACTTTCAAATCGGGGCTCAGCCGGGAAGATCTCGCCCGGGAGTTTCAAACCGCAACCCTGCTGGTGTCCCCCTCTCTCTATGAGGGCTTCGGTTTGCCCGCCGCCGAGGCCATGAGCTGCGGCACACCGGTTGTCGTGACCGATGGCGGGGCCTTGCCGGAAGTGGCCGGGTCTGCCGGCCTGGTCGTTCCACGGGGGAACCCAGCAGCTCTGGCAGAAGCCATCGCCCGCCTGCTGCATGATCCTGACAGGCGGCGGTTTGTTGGTCAGGCCTGTTTTGAGCGGGCCGAGGCCGAATTCAACTGGTCCCGAATCGCGCCCCGGTATCAGGCCGTGTTCGAAGAGGCGATTGCTGCCGCATGCTAACCGTTCGTTTCAATCGGCTGGGTCTGAAACACGGGGACTGGGTCCTCGATCTGGGATGCGGGGCGGGGCGCCATGTGCACGGACTTCACATGCTGGATCAGGTCAATGCCATCGGCGCCGATCTTGACGAGGCCGCCCTGAAACAGGCTCGAGAGGGCCTTTTGAGCCTCGGACCGGCCCGCGCTGAGTCCGCTCTGGTGACGCGGTTCGACCGGGCTGATGCCTTGCAGCTTCCTTATGAAACAGCAAGTTTCGATGTCGTGATCTGTTCCGAGGTTCTCGAACATGTCGGTCCCTATGACGATCTGCTCGGCGAAATCCGCCGGGTGCTGAAACCGGCCGGCCGCCTTGTCGTCAGCGTCCCGAGAGCCTGGCCGGAACGCCTGTGCTGGCGTCTGGCCCCACCGCCGGGCGGATATGCCCACGAGCCGGGGGGACACATCCGCATCTTCGATCCGGTCGATCTGAAATATTCCATTATAAACAGAGGGTTCTCGTATCAGGGTCGGCATTTCGCCCATGCGCTCCACAGTCCGTTCTGGTGGCTGAAATGCCTGTTCTGGTCACGCCGGGACGAGCACAGGCTAATCCGTCTTTATCACCGCCTGCTTGTCTGGGACCTGATGAAGCGGCCCTGGGTGACCCGGGCTCTGGAGGCCCTGCTCAACCCGATCATGGGCAAAAGTCTGGTCCTGTATTTCGGTCCGGCCCGGCACAGATGAGCGAGTTGGCATCACCCACGCAGGCCACGGCCCTCCAGACAGCCTTCGCCGGGGCCCGACAACGCATTTTGGCTGTGCAGCAAGCCGATGGCGCCATTCCGTGGTTTGAAGCCGGCCCGTGGGACCCATGGAATCATGTCGAATGTGCGATGGCCTTGTCGGTCATGGGGGAGCGCGAAGCCGCAGAGGCTGCCTATCGCTGTTTGCTGGCGCGGCAAAAGTCGGACGGCTCCTGGCTGGCAGATTATGGCAATGCTCTTCCCATAGCGGACCATATTCATATTGCGCGCCGTCCGGCACCGCAGTTCCATGACAGCAATTTCACCGCCTATTGCGCGCTGGGCGTTCTGCATCATGCCCTCAGTTTTGAAGATCGGGGCTTTGCCGAGGCATACTGGCCCATGGTGCGTGACGCGATCGACTTCGTCCTGAGCCTCCAGAGTCCCTGGGGTGATATTTCCTGGTCTGCGGAAGCGGCCGCCGACCAAAAGGGCGACGATGCCCTGATCGCCGGCAACTCTTCGATCTTCAAAAGCCTGTCTGCGGCCCTTAATCTGGCCGACCTTCAAGGTCAGGCCGTCACCACATGGCGTCAGGGTCATCAAGCATTGGGATCTGCCCTGTCTCATCGGCCTGAGCGTTTTAACCGACAAAGTGAGGTACGGTCGGTCTTTGCCATGGACTGGTATTACCCGGTTTTGAACGGCGTGGTGACATCGACTGCCGCGCGTGACCGTTTGGCGAAAGACTGGTCATCCTTCGTCGACGAGGGACGGGGCTGCCATTGCGTGACAGACCAACCCTGGGTCACAGTGGCCGAAACCTGCGAGCTGAGCATGTCAATGGCTGCGGCGGGCCTCAAGCACCGTGCTAAGCAGCTCTTCGAAACCCAGACCCGTTACAGTGATGCGGACGGTGTCTACTGGATGGGGTGGCAGTATGAGGAACGAATCTTCTGGCCCGCCGAACAGCCAAGCTGGACCCAGGCCGCAGTGATTCTTGCGGCGGATGTGTTGTATGGCACAACGCCCTCCAGTGACCTCTTAATTGCTCAGCCCGGAGATATGCGCCGCAAAACCCTCAGACTGGCAACAGCCTCGACTTCCTCAAACAAGCCGGACCGAAGTGCCAATTTATAGATTTCGAAAGGCGGTCTTCCGCCATCGGCCGGGTTTGGAAAAACATCATGGATGGCCAGAACCCCATCCGGGATCAAATGGGGCACCCAGCCACGATAATCATTCAGGGCGTGCTCCATTGTGTGCCCCCCATCGATGAATACGAAGCTTAAGGGCGTGCGCCAGACACGAGAGATAATGCTGGACCGACCGATCACCGGCAAAACGGTATCTTCAAGGCCAGCCCGGCGAAGGGTCTTCCTGAGCGATGGCAAACTATCGAGAGCACCGGCCTCGTCATCCCAAAGCTCCGCATCATGCCATGGCCAACCCGGTTGGTTCTCTTCGGACCCGCGATGGTGATCCACCGCAAACAGAACGCCACCAGCCGCCTGACAAGCGGTCCCGATATAGGTTGCAGACCTCCCACAATAAGTTCCAACCTCCAGGCACACCCCGCGACAGGCGGCCTCTGCGGCATGGCGATAGAGGCACGCGCCTTCGTCCTCTCTCAAAAACCCTTTGATGGACTCGGGATCGATTGGGAGGTTCACCGCCAACTCCTGTCTGAATTCCGTTCACCCTTGTCGGACCTCGGATCGTGAAGGTTCGATAAAGGTTTCGTCAAATGTAAAATCTGGCAGCAACTCGAATGCCGCCTGCAAGGCATCACGCCAGCCACTGGACACAGCAGACATATAGGGGTCATTCATTTCGAACCTCTGCTGACGGCCGGGCTCCAGAGAGTCCGTCTCATAGGTCAGCAAATCCAGCGGCATGCCGACCGACAGATTGGCTTTGAGGGTCGAGTCATAGGAAATCGCCAGCAGCTTGACAGCTTCTTCGAAACTCATGCCGGGATCAAAGGCCCGAAGCAGGATCGGGCGACCGTATTTTGTTTCCCCGATCTGGAAAAAAGGCGTTTCGTCACTGGCCTCCACAAAATTCCCTTCCGGGTAGACCATAAACAATCGTGCCTCGATCCCTGCAATTTGCCCACCGACAATCAGCGTGGCCTCAAATGTATTGCTGGCCTCCGGGCCACTGCCGGCCTGGGTGCGGATAACTTCCTTCAGCGTCTCGCCCACGAGTTTCGCAACCTGGAACATGGTGGGGGCCTTCAAAAGGCCAGGGTTTCGTTCCTCCGGTATCTTTGACCGTTCGTCTAACAAGCTGATAACCGCCTGCGTGGTGGCCAGATTACCCGCGGTCAGGATGGTGATAACCCTGTCGCCGGGAACCGACCAGGTAAACAATTTCCTGAATCTGGACACATTATCGATGCCGGCATTTGTACGCGTATCGGCCATGAAAATCAGACCGCGGTCAAGGCGCATCCCCACGCAATATGTCATGTCCGGTTGTTCCCTCACCCATGCTGAAAAATTATTGTTGCTGAACTTCTACCGAGACCGCAAGCGATTCCGCCGAGGCACCGAAGACCAGCCCACTGATTGGCGCTGCCCCGTCGTAATCTAACGCCGTTGCGACCGCGACATAACGCTCATCGGGACAGATTCCGTTGGACACATCGAACCCAACCCAACCCAGATTTGACACAAAAACCTCGGCCCAGGCATGGGTCGCATCCTGATCAATTCGGTCATTCATCATAAGATATCCGCTCACATAGCGTGCCGGAAAGCCAAGTGTTCGCGCCGCGGAGATGAAGACGTGAGCATGGTCCTGACACACCCCATGTTTGAGGCTCAGGGCCTGTTCCGCTGGTGTGGTGGCATCGGTGACCCCCACCCGGTAGGGCATCTCGTCGCGGATAAGCGCCGACAGGCCATGCAACTGATCAATCTGATCAGACGATGTTCTCACCGTTCGAGCGACTGCTCTCAATTTTGGCCCCGGCTCCGTCAAGGATGTCTGGCGCTGATACAGCCAGAGTGGCATCAACCCCTGATGTTCCCCAACAATCCCCGCTGCGGACTGGGTGTCGACGATCCCTTCACATTCGATTGTGATCGAAGCCGTGTCGGGTTCTGCCCGAACCAGAGTGGTCGTGTTGTGAAAAGGGTCCTCGAAAGTCAGCTCCTCACGGGCGTGGTCGAAAGCGACCGTCCAGTCAAGGACCACCTGATTGGGGCGCGTTTTGGGCCGCAAGCGGACATGCTGCAAAGCATAGGACACCGGCTCGGAATACGCATATTGGCTCACATGTTTGATCTTCAGAAGCATGGTCAGGAATAGAACCTATAATCTGTCTCGATCTGCGATGCGACCTTGGCATTGTCGCGCAAAAATTGAGCGATGAATGGCTGAAGACCGGCGCTGAGGATTTCAGTCATGGTAAGGCC
>CAJXMY010000069.1 GCA_913056435.1 uncultured Hyphomonadaceae bacterium
CCGCCCGGCCCAACAGCGAGGCTCGCCACTTTGCCTATCTCGCCAGTCGCATAGAGCAGCATCTCGAGCGCGATGGCCCGGTCACCCGTCCTGGACCGGACGCCCCGCCGGGCAGCCCTATCGGTTCCACCCTCCCGGAGGAGTTATGCTGGCACTGCCCGCCCTAGGTGCTGCGGTCTCATTTTGGCGGGGAGGGGTTCGGTATCTGGCGAGCTGTTTCTCTGGCGAGGGGAAAGGTTCGACGAGGGTGCGAAATTTCTTGCTGTCGCCGCGCCATCTTCTAGGACTGTACTCGGTCATGGCAGCTTCGTTTGCGCATGACGGCGTTTAGGGGGCCTGCTGGCGGCGTTATACCTCGACTTTTCTGGTCGCCAGTCAGGCTTCCCCCAACCCCACTTTCGGTTCAGACCGTGGCCGTCCTGCGACATGGCCCACACGATCCCGGCGATCCCGGCGGTAGTCTACTCGACAGGGCAGTCAAAACGGTTGCGGTAGGCCGGTCTCTGGTCCTCAGGGAAGGCATGTGTGCGTCTGTTTCCCCGCTCGCTAAGCCGATCATTGAGGGCTTCATCCGGGCCCTTATCTACAATGGACGCGGCCATGCCGGGTGGTGTCCGCTTGGCAACCTCTTTGCGGCCGCGCGGCATCCGGTCTGATGTCCCGGGGATTCCGGGGTCACCCACGGGGCAGTCCTGCACGGTAGCGCTGCAGCCGGAAGCGCCACCCGGCCCGAGCGCCACGGCCTTGTCCTGTGCCCTGGCTCCGGTCTTTGCGGTCCACAGGGAATCCCGCGGCCACCCTTTTATCTTCGCTTCCTTATGTTAAGTTAACGGTTATTAAAGCGACTCATGACATAGGGGACTCATGAGACTTAGACTTGCCTCCATCGCCGCGCTTATGTCGACCATGCTGGTTCCTGCAGCCTCGGCGCAGCTGGCCGGGACTGTTAAGTCGATATCCGGGGAAATAGGGAATGTGATCATCGTCCGAGACGGCGAGATCTATGCCCTCGCCGAGGGTGATTATGTCATCGTCGGCGATGTGATCTCGACGCGGCGCGGGGCCGGCGTCGAGCTGTCCCTTGCCGACTGTACGCTGCGGCTGGGCAGTCTGGAGCAGATTGAAATCCGCACGACGTCCTGCCCAACGGGCCGGGTACGGGTGGAGTCGACACCTTCGGAGGGTGCGGCGCCGCCAGAGGTCACAGTCGTGAACGCGTCATCGGGCGCTGGTTCTGTCCTCGGGGGTCTGAGCACAAGTTCGGTTTTGCTCGGCGTTGCGGGCATCGCCACCGTTGCGGCTCTGGCCGCGGGTGGCGGCGGGGATGATTCTCCAGTCAGCCCTTAGCCTGCCCGGTTTTGCAGGATCTGTAGAGACTGGTGGCGCCATCAGGTCCTGCGCCGTCCTGGGCGTTGATCTCACTGTGAAGGCATGGTGTCCGCGGTCGCCTTTTTGACAGGGGGTGTCAAAGCCTGTCATCTGTCTGGCAGGAGGGCTTCAAATGCGAAGCACGCGTTCAAGAGCAGGGATCTTGGTCTGGCTGGTGATCGGGCTCTTCGCCCTCTGTCACTCTGCCGTAGCGCAAAGCCTGTCGGAGCTCACCATCGCCGCCGAAGAAGGCGATGCAGAGGCGCAGTTCGAGCTGGGACGGGCCTATGATGGCGGCGACGGTGTTATAGCCGACATCCAGACCGCTCTGACCTGGTACCGTCGTGCGGCAAACCAGTCTCATGCTGACGCAATGTATTACATCGCGCTGACTTATGATTACGCCGACCGGGTCGACGAGGATAACGCAGCCGCTGCCAGCTGGTACAGACGCGCGGCCGAACTGGGGCATGCTGAAAGTCAGGCGCAGCTCGGCCTTATGTATGAGCTCGGTGAAGGCGTTGCGGCAGACATAAATGCAGCGCGCATATGGTATGAGGCGGCCGCAGAAAATGGTGATGCTGACGGGAAAGGTTATCTTGGAGATCTTTATATCCGGGGCGCGGGTGTTCGCCAGGATTTCGTTAAAGGTTTGTCCCTCCTCGAGGGGGCTGCATTTGGTGGCTCATTTTACGGGCAGATGGAACTGGCCAGGGTGCGGCTCGAGGCGGGTTCGCCGGTCGAGGACAGGATCGAGGGTCTGGCCTGGCTGCTGATATCGGGGGAAACCGCAAACGACGATCAGGATAATACCAAGCGTACGGATCTTCTTGCCGCCACCAAACCAACCGATGAGGAATGGAGTGCAGCCCGACGCCGGGCGGTAACTCTGTCCGCCAACATCTTGCGGTCCGCTCCGATCGGGGGGGGCACAGGCTTCTGGCTGGATACGTCCGATGCGGCGCTGATCGAGGCTGCGCAAAGGGGGCTGAGGGGCCTGAGGTATTATGATGGTGACATCACCGGTCTTCGGGACGACGCCTTTGATGAGGCGCTTCTGTCTTTCATAAAAGACTGGAGATACAAGCATGGGGCTCAGGTGACGCCTGATCTGATCATGGTCATAGGGGGCGCTCTGGCCTACAATGTCTTTGAGAGCGACGAGGCCAGAAGTGATCTGGTCGAAAATGTCGGTTCCGGTTTTTTCGTTTCTGACGACGGGCTTATCATCACGAACGAGCATGTGATCGAGGGGTGTGACCGGCTCTCACTCCCCGACGGAGACGCGTTGCAGATCATTGCGCGTGAAGCCTCTTCCGATCTTGCTTTGCTCAAAGCGTCGGGAAGCCTGAATGCTTCGGGCCTGAGCTTGCGCTCGGGGCGCGGCCTGCGGCCCGGAGACCGGATCTGGGTGGCAGGCTATCCTCTGGGCGGCTACATCACTTCGGATCTGTCCATCGCGTCGGGCGATGTGATGGCGCTGGCGGGTATTGGCCAGGACCGGCGTGAATTCCAGATGTCAGTGCCGATCCAGCCGGGCAACAGCGGCGGACCGGTTCTTGATGCCAGCGGCCATGTGGTTGGGGTCGTGGTCTCCGGTTTGGACAAATTGGGCCTGGTCGCCGAGCTTGGCGATTTGCCGGAGAATGTGAATTTCGCCATTTCTCTCGGGACATTACAATCTTTTCTGGACACCCATTTGGTGAACTATAACACGGCCGCGGTGTCTTCGCCGCAGGCCGCCGGACCGGCCGTAGACCCAACCGCGATTGTCGCCATTATGTGTGACTGAGACGGCGGTCAAAGGACCCAGCGCCTGCGCCAGCCTCACATTGGGAGCCTGCAAAGTCGTTATACTTCATTAAGCCATTACAAATAAGAATAACTAAAATCCTTTTGAAGCAGGCTCCGGCTGGTGGGTCTGTGGAGGCTAGGGATGGAGAGCTCGCTTCTGGCGTTTTGAAGATTGCAGGAACACACGATGGATTCGATTTGGATCCCGAATTTGGAATGGACGGATTGTTGGTGGCCACCCCGATCATAGCTGGCCCTCTCATTCCGATGTTCCAGGTTTGGGGTCCATCCCATCCCGTGGATAGGAGAATTGCCAGATGAGTGGCCTCCGTAATTTGGTTTTGAAACCAGAAGATCTGAGCATGGCTCAGATTGACGAATGGGACAGATTGGCTGCTGTCTCGCAGTCACCTGACCCTCAGTCCTGCGGTCCTGTCTGGCAGTTGACCTCTTTCGCACATTCGGACAGGCGCCATCTGCCCATAATTTTCTCACAGACTGAGACGAGCCAGATTGCTTTTTGTGCGGAGAAGTCTGATCAGGGCTGGTACCTGAGCCCCTTGGAAAGCCACTCGCAATTCGGGACACCGCTGCTCGGACCAGATTCGGGTGAACTCCTGATAGAGGCTTTAACAGAGCTCTGCGGGGGCTCTGAGATCTGCCGAATGTTGATTGATGTGCCGGGGGTCTGCCCGGAAAGCCAGCTTTTCAGGGACCTCGATACACGCACCGACATTATCAGCATCCTGCCCCTGGATGCGAGTGCAGCGGCGTCTCTGGAAGGGGGAGTGGATGGATGGCTTGCCCGGCGCAGCGCCAATTTCAGAAAGAAACTGCGTCAGGCCAGACAGCAAGCGAAAAAGGAAGGCGTGGTCTTTGAGAGGGTGCAGCCCATGGGGGCCGATGCCGCCACGGCACTCTATGAACGTATGCTGGATGTCGAACGCCGGAGTTGGAAAGGAGGCCGACAGGGCGGTCTTCTCGAATTCATGGAGTTTTATCGGGATTTGCTCGTTTTCCATGCCAGGCGCGGTTCAGCAATTGTGGTCGTGGCAGTCCAGGAAGATCTGGACATTGGCTTTTGTTTCGGAGCCCAGAGTCATGGAGTCTACCGCGGCCAGCAGACAAGTTATGACAGTGAATTTGGCCACCTAAGTCTTGGTGCCCAGATGCATGCCGAAACGGCAGAGTGGTTGAGTGATTTTGGAACGCAGATCCAGCACTTTGGTCCACTCCAGCACATGACACCCTACAAACGAAATTTTTGCGAGATCGAAATCGAGAGCGTGGCGGCGATCTGCTCTCCGACCTGACCTTCCCTGACGGTCGCCCACGGATAAGGCGGACATCGCGTCATGTCTTTTCAGACGTCTCGAGACCTTCGCAATGGCAGGCGCCACCGAAAGACCAACTCCGGCGAAGAGAAGCGTCACAAAGGGCATGTGTGCGGGCGCCGCAGTCTATCCACCAAAGGGGGCCTCGCAGATCTCCTCACGCCCTGGACCTCTGCCAAAGCTGGCTGTCTTCAGGACCAGCTCGTTTCCACGGACCTCAATCAGTCCGCTTGTCAGTCCGGTTTCTGTCCCGCAGCCATAAGTCTGAATAAATTCAAGTGTGCCGGTTTCAGGATCATAGTTGTAACGGCCCTCACAATCCTTCCGCCATTCGAAGAAATCCCAAATGACGGAGAACTCCCCACCCGCAGAGAAAATGAGTTCCTGAATTTGGGTGCCCTCAGCGCATCCCTCGGTATCCTGGATCCAATATTTCCCGACCAGAGGATTTGAAGTTGGGTCGAAGACGCGGAACTGACTTCTGATGCGTTCCCCAAGATAATCGGCTTCGACATATGCGGCCAGTCCCGCCGGCGCAGTTGAACTCACGACCAGCAAATGGTCCCCCAGCGGACCTTTCCGGATGGACCCGGCCGCCTCTGGCGAGACGCGAATATTGGACAGACAGGCAGAGGAGAGCGGTTCCTGAGCACCCGGCATGTCAGCCTTGTACGGGGTCAGTGTCCG
This sequence comes from uncultured Hyphomonadaceae bacterium, assembly GCA_913056435.1. Classification (GTDB taxonomy): domain Bacteria; phylum Pseudomonadota; class Alphaproteobacteria; order Caulobacterales; family Hyphomonadaceae; genus Henriciella. The sequence continues at coordinate 5,184 of CAJXMY010000069.1, forward strand.
AGTCTTACCAATGGCCAGACTTTCCTCTGGTTCTGTCCAGAAGAACAGGGCTCCCGACGGCGCCGCACAGGTCTCGGTCATGGCATCAGGCGAGCGGTGGGAACATGCGATGATCCCAAAAAAACAAATTAGCAGCATCATCAATCTGTGTATTCGGGGTCTGTCGTTCCGGTCGAAAAATCGATGATCTGGTGCAGGGACGCAACGTGTCCCGGGAACACAGCTAAACAGCCGGGTCATTGTCAGTCTACTCCCTCTTGCTCCCCATCGTTTAGCAGATCCCAAATTTTGCTGAAAGCGAAGTCTCGTTTGAAAAAGGCTGGTTTGTTTCATGTGTCCGCGGTGCAGCTGACCCTCGGGCCCCGGCTCAGGGTGATGATCCGCCCTGGCCCGGGTCAGTCATCGCTCAAAATCGCCTCTGCATCCCGCCTTCTGACAATCCCGTCGACGTATGCTTCGAAGTCGCGGATGGTTAGTTTCCAATCCGAAATGTCGGACAGATCAAAGATATCTTCGCCGTGAAAGTCCCGGCGTACCTTCACACACAGGGCGTTTCCAAGGCCAATAATGGTGTCGCTGTAAAGCACGCCGCGGGCCTCGGTTTCCCGGTTATAGGCATTGATCGCATCAAATGTCCTCTGGGGCCCAAGAACAGAAACCGGTTTGCAGGCGCTGAACACCGTTGCCCGGCAGTCGAGGCCCAAAGTGCTCCGGTCGCAAGAGCCTAGGATGAGTTTGAAGCCCTGACCATCGAACTCGCCCATAATCACCGGATCACCAAACAGCAGGGCTCCACTAACCGATTTGGCGCCCCGGTTTTCCAGTTCCCGCATGGCCTGCTGAATGCTTAGTGGCTCAGCGTTTGCCGACGCCGCCAACACGACCAGCCCTATCAGAAGGCCCAAGTATCTCATTTCTTGTCCCGCTTTCTGCTGTTTGTGTGCGGTTGGGGTATGTCGCAACACTCAGGAGTTCGTCCCCCAATATCTAACGCCAGGCGTGCGGCGTTCACGCTCGGTTTACAGTCGGGCCGCGCGAAGGGCGCTTCGGCGCGTCTTGCCCGCATCATCACGCAGGGGCTCTGCCACCACTTCCAGAGATCTGGGGACCTTATATATCACCAGACGGTCCCGCAGATGCGTCATGAGTGCCGGCTCGTCCAGGTTTCCGCCTGGAACATCGACAATGGCATGTAGCCGGGCGCCCATATCATCATCAGGCAGACCAATGACAGCGGAACTTCGAACACCCGGAAACGCATCAAGAGCGGCTTCCACCTCTGCCGGGTAGATATTGGCACCACCGACAATGATCATGTCTGACCTACGATCGGTCAGATAGAGATAGCCTTGCTCGTCCATCCATCCCATGTCGCCCAGGCTTTCCCACCCGCCGTCGATCGAACGTGCTTCCGCGCCAAGATAATAATAAGTCGTACTAGGACCTGCGAGGGGCCGGATGAAAACTTCGCCGATGTCTCCCGGAGGGAGCGTGACGCCAGTCTCTCCGACAATTTTCATTTCGCAGGTCTCGACTGGGCGTCCAACGGAGCCCCTGTGGGTCAGCCATTCCGTGCCCTGAATGGTGGTAGATCCCTGACCTTCCGTACCCCCATAAAGCTCCCAGATCACATCGGCACCCAGCCACTCTATAAACGCCTCCTTGAGCCATGGCGGACACGGGGCAGCGAGGTGCCAAAGCGCGTTCAAGCTGGACAGGTCATATTGGTCTCTGATCTCCCTCGGCAGGGCCCAGATCCGGCGCATCATGGTCGGCACCATATACGCCGTTTCAAGTTTCAAACTGTCAATCAGCGCCAGGGTTTTCTCGGCGTCAAAGCGTGTGGTCACCGCAACGCTTGCCCCCTTGAAAAGGGCAATCATGGCCCAAAGAAACGGCCCGTTATGATAAAGAGGCCCCGGGATCAGCATGGAGCCCTGATTCCGGATTTCGAGATAATCCTGGTCGGTGTCCCACACGGCCGGCGCTTTTGAGACAATCAGCTTCGGGCGTCCGGTCGAGCCCCCTGATGTCATTGCCTTAAGAGAGCTTGCCGTCTGTTCGACGAGTTCACAGTCATCAAGAGCCGGGTCTGGTTCAAATCCACTGGGTACAGAGGGGGTCGGGGCGTATTCACCATCTTCAACGCCAACCACCAGCGCCGGCTGAGCCAGCTCGACAATTTGATCGCGCTCGGCCTTGGGCAGACGGGCCGAGACGGGCTGGGGCGTTGCTCCGAGTTTCCAGGTGGCAAAACATGCTTCGAAGAATTCGATGCCATTGGGTAATGCAATGGTCACAAAATCGTCGGTTTTGACACCGCATGCCGCATAGGCGCGGGCCAGCCTGTTCGTTCTCAGGTCAAGATCGCGCCATGTGACTTCATGTCCCTCATGATGAATGGCGAAGCGCTTGGGTTGCTGTTCGGCCCAATATGACAGGATGCGCGATAGCGATGTAACCGGCATGATCCTCCCCAGATCCCCTTCCGTCTTTAGGTCTCCGAGTTTGGGTCAGGTAGGGCTGTTAAACAAGCCTTATCCTCGGGACGCGGAATTTGGCCCTGAGCCTTGGATCTGCTGTGAGATTACGCTGCGATGGATACCAGCGCCTCTTGCCGGCAGGATCAAAACCTGCTTTTACCGTTTAACGATAAATTTTGGTTTGGGAGACCGAGAACCATGCAGAAGAACCTGATCACGCTCACCGCTTTGGCGACCCTGTTTGTGTTGGCATCCTGTGACGGTATGCGGACGCCAGAGGCGTCGCAGTCGGCAGTTGAGACAGGGCGCGCCGGGGTCGCGGCTGCACCGAGCGCTGAAGACATCGCGGCGGAGACCGAGCGGCTGAATGCCTGGTTTGAGGAAAAATACGAGGCGGAAGTTTTGGAGAGCCCGATCCAGCTCACCTTCCTCGGACGTGATGAGCGGCAGGGCGAGATCGATGATTTTTCGGAAGCTGCGCTTGATGCCGCTCTGGAGAGGTCGCGGGCCAACGTTGCCGAGCTTCAAGCCAATTTTGACTATGACAGTCTGTCGACAGAGGCAAAGACCTCTTACGATCTGTGGATGTATCAGGCAGAACGGGGCGAAGCCGCGGATGAGTTTCGCTACAATGCCTATGTCTTCGACCAGATGCAGGCCGTCCACACCTTCTTTCCGCAGCTGTTGATCGCGTTCCACAAAGTGATCGATGGCGAGGATATGGATAATTACCTGCTGCGAATCTCAGGCAGTGCCCGGGCCATAGATCAATTGATTGAGGCGTCACAGAAAATTGCCGGCGAAGGAGTGCGGCCTCCGTACTTTGCATTTGATGCCGTCATTGAAGAAGCTGAGAAAATCATATCTGGCGCGCCGTTCGATGCGACAGGCGAAGACAGTGATATCTGGGCTGATGCCCAGACAAAAATTGCCAACCTGTTGAGTCAGGGGGCGATTGACCAGACCAAAGCCGATCAGCTGACCAATGATATTCGAACGGCTCTCGTTGAAGAATGGCAGCCTGCCTATGAGAGGCTGATAGCCTGGCAGGAAGAGGACAAAGTCAATGCCGCGCCGGAGGCTTCGGGCGTCAGCGCATTGCCCAATGGACGGGCCTATTATGATGAGCGCCTGGCCAATAACACGACGACGGACCTGACTGCTGATGAGATCCACGAAATCGGTTTGTCCGAAGTGGCACGTTTGCGTGCGGAAATGGAGTCGATCAAGACTGATTTCGGTTTTGAGGGATCGCTACAGGATTTTTTCGTGTTCCAGCAAGAAATATCCCATGTTTCGTAGGTAGCATTGAAGGTCGATGGAAGATTCTTGTCTGATTAATATTCACGAGTATCCGAACAACAAGTTTTCACACTTCAATATTAGCAAAAAGTCATGAAGGTACAAAATAGAGATAAGTTAAGATTCGTGTCGTGAAAAACTTGTTATATTCACAAATTCATTCCTCATAAAAAAGCTAGATTAATAAGAAAAAGGTGTCCTACTCGTTGGAAACGTTTCTTGATGTAATATGGAATTTCGAAG
>CAJXMY010000070.1 GCA_913056435.1 uncultured Hyphomonadaceae bacterium
TGGTCGGTCAGGTAACCGAGGCGGGCATCCGAAAAGCCGAGGCCTTTGATTTGCGTCATGGCCTTTACGGTCGTCGGCAATCCTGCCTGTCTGAGGTCTGCCTCCACCAACACCAATTGCTCAATCTGGCGAATGAACCATGGGTCTATAGAGGTCACGGCGTGCACATCCTCCACGCTCAGCCCCTGACGGAGGGCTTGCGCGACAATCCGCAGGCGGTCTGGACGTTGCTGGGCGAGTGCCGCGCGCAGCTCGTCCCGGGACTGGAAGGCCATCTCGTCCAGACCTGTCAGGCCGGTCTCTAGGGAACAGAGGGCTTTCTGCAGGCTTTCCTGAAAGTTCCGTCCGATGGCCATGGCTTCGCCCACCGATTTCATCGCCGTCGACAGGACCGGCTCGGCGCCCTGGAACTTTTCAAAGGCAAACCGCGGGATTTTGGTCACCACATAGTCAATGGTGGGTTCAAAACTCGCCGGTGTCACACCGGTAATGTCATTGTCGAGCTCGTCGAGTGTGTAGCCAACCGCCAGTTTGGCGGCCACCTTCGCAATCGGAAATCCCGTGGCCTTTGAGGCCAGAGCAGAGGATCGGCTGACACGCGGATTCATCTCGATCACCACCAGACGCCCATCGGCTGGATTCACGGCAAACTGGACATTGGAGCCGCCGGTTTCAACGCCGATCTCGCGCAGGACAGCCAGCGAAGCATTGCGCATAATCTGGTATTCACGGTCGGTCAGGGTCAGGGCGGGTGCGACAGTGATGGAGTCGCCGGTATGAACCCCCATTGGATCGATGTTCTCAATCGCACAGATGATGATGGCATTATCAGCCTGATCCCGCACCACCTCCATCTCGTATTCTTTCCAGCCCAGAAGGCTTTCATCAACGAGGATCTGACTAACGGGTGACGCCGACAGACCGGAGCGGCAGATGCGCTCATAATCCTCGCGATTATAGGCAACTCCACCACCGGTGCCCCCCAGCGTGAAGGCCGGCCTTATAATGGCGGGCAGGCCAACCTCATCAAGGACGGTCATGGCCTGGCGCAGCCCCTCAATCCGATCATAGCTGCCATCGTCCCGCTGTGGCGAAGAGACGATCGCGGCCCGGGGGTTCTCAAGGCCGATCCGGTCCATTGCCTCGCGGAAGAGTTTGCGGTCCTCGGCCATTTCGATGGCATCGGCCCGAGCGCCGATCAGTTCGACACTGTATTTCTCCAGCGTCCCGGCTTTCTGCAGGGTGAGAGCACAGTTCAGAGCAGTCTGGCCGCCCATAGTCGGCAACAGGGCGTCCGGGCGCTCCTTGGCGATAATCTGTTCAACAAAATCTGGCGTGATCGGTTCAATATAGGTGGCGTCGGCAAGCCCCGGATCGGTCATGATAGTGGCCGGATTGGAATTGATCAGAATGACTCTGTAGCCCTCTTCCTTGAGCGCCTTCACCGCCTGAACACCTGAATAATCGAATTCGCAGGCCTGGCCGATGATGATGGGACCGGCGCCGATGATCAGGATGGATTCAATGTCGGTTCGCTTCGGCATACGCACATCCTCAATCAGGCCAAACGGCTGCCCTATAGCGAGGAGTCGGGGGTCAGTTCAAGGGAAATAAGCCGAACAGCAGAGAATTCTTCAGAGATTGAGAACACGCTTGGCAATAATGTTCTTCTGGATCTCGTTTGTGCCCCCATAAATGCTTTGGGCCCGGGTGCCCAAATAGGTTGCAACGCCCGGTGCTGCCCAGGAGGCATTTTCCAGCCAGTCGGGGCTGACACTGTCGGGAAACGCGCGCTGACCGTGGGCGCCGGCCGCGTCGAGATACAGGGTTGTAATCTGCTGTGCCGTCTCCGTGGCGAGGATCTTGATGATCGAGGCCTCTTTTCCAGGGCTGCCGCCATCCTTCACCGCGGAGAGGACCCGCATCACCGTCATCTCTAGGCCATCCACCGCCATTTCGGCCTCGCCGAGTTTTCGCCGGAAGGCGGGGTCATCGATCAGTCGCCTGTTGCCGCCGGTGGGTTCAGCCCGGGCAATGGCACGGAGGTGCGCCAGTTGCTTCCGCTTGCCACCAATCCGGGCGTAGGAGGTCCGCTCAAAACCCAAAAGGTACTGGCTGTAGGTCCAGCCTTTGCCCTCTTCCCCGATCAGATAGTCAGCCGGGACCCGCACATTGTCGAATGTGACAGAGTTCAGGGCATGTTTGCCATCAATCGAGATGATCGGGGTCAGCTGGACGCCGGGCCGGTCCATTTCACAGCAGATAAAGGAAATGCCTTCTTGCTTGCGCGCGCCCCGACTGGTTCGAGCCAAAAGGAAAATCCAGTCCGCATGCTGGGCGGCAGAGGTCCAGATCTTCGTTCCGTTAAGCACATAGGTGTCGCCGTCCCGAACGGCGCTGAACTGAAGAGAGGCGAGGTCGGAGCCACTTTCCGGCTCGGAATATCCCTGTGCCCACCCCAGAGAGCCGTTTCGGGTTCCCGGTAACCAGCGCTCCTGTTGGGCGGGGCTGCCAAAAGTGTAGAGGATCGGACCGACATAGATCACCCCCATAGGGGTGACCGTCGGAATACCCGCCCGTTCAAGCTCTTCGTCAAAAATATATTGCTGTTCCAGACTCCACCCCGGTCCACCGAAGGCCTTGGGCCAGGCGGTCGCAAGCCAGCCTTTCGATCCCAGCGCCATTTCAGAGCGCCGGACATCCGCCGTGCTCAGGCTGACGCCTTTGGCCGTCAGGTCCCGGATGTCCTGAGGGTACTCGGTTTCAAAGAAGTGGCGTACGTCTCGACGGAAGGGCTCGAGCTCTCGGTTCTGCGACAGGTCCATATTAGACGTCTAAGCTCAATGGCTCGTCGCGGAAAGGGTGTCGAAGGGGAAGCCGTCCACTTTATTATCATTCCTTTAGAAGACAAAAAACAATTAGAGGTTGAAAAAAATAAAAAACAAGTATAGATATATTTTATCTTCAGTAAGGCTGGGTGAGCCAGAGGAAACTGTCCCCTCTGCTCTGGTTCCCTCCCCTCATCAGCTGGGGGAGGGGGGGCTGGGTTGCATATTTTACGGGGCGAGCGGGCGTGCGCCCGGGAGTGCAGGACATGCTTCCGCAGATGTTTCTCGACGTCGTCATTTTCTTCTTGATTCTGGCGCCTTTGCTGATGTTCAGCGTAGCCCTTGTGGTGATGATCTGGCTGGAAATCACCCGCCCGCTGAGACCTTCTGATCCCGAGCCGGAGGAAAACCCGGCCGATCTGGCGAACCATCCCGACACGAGGTGAGGTATGAATTGCCCGGACGTTGATGTGGGTTTTGGCCCGCCAGTCTGTCGGTCCATGCCTGTCTAGGTATTTTCCCTGAGTGACACCTTCCCGGGGTTCTGGTCGTGTGGCTGGAGACCCATCTGAGAGAAGGAAGACGTTCTCATGAGCCATGTCCCGCACGAGCTTGCGGAGGAATTTCCAGGCCACATTGATCGAATTCGTGAGCTGAAGAAGTCCAGCGCCCATTTCGCCAGACTGGCGGAGGACTATCATAAGGTGAACCGAGCGATTCACCGTTATGAGACCCGGGCAGAGCCTGTGGGACCGGAGCCCGAGGCCGGTCTCAGGTGTCGCCGGGTTGTCCTCAAGGATCAGATCTACGCAATGCTGCGACGTCCCTGATGTTCTGGTGGTGACCCCCCTCACATCAGACACGGGATCAGGCAGTTCCGTTCTGGGCGTATCGTCCCGGAGCGGCGCTCAGACCGACGCCATGCGCGGCGGCTCAGGAGCGGAGAAGGGGAACGGTTGAAGGGAGCCGTTCCCCTTTTTATGGGTGTCTTGTTCCCGGCCCCCGTCCGCCGCGGCCACATCAGGGAGGCTCAGGTCGCGAACAGCTGATCGGGGTCTGCAAAGGCTTTCAGCTCGATCGCATTGCCGGAAGGATCAAGAAAGAACATGGTTGCTTGCTCGCCGGGCGCCCCCTTGAAACGCGTGTGGGGTTTGATCAGAAACGTAAGTTCACCTTCAAGACGGCTGGCCAGATCTTCCCAGACCTCCATGTCCAGAACCAAGCCAAAATGGCGGATCGGGACGCCGTGCCCGTCGACAGGGTTAACCTCCACTTGGCCACAGGCCTGTGGTGCAAGATGGGCGACGATTTGGTGGCCAAAGAAATTGAAATCCACCCATGTATCGCTGCTGCGTCCCTCGTGGCAGCCGAGCAGTCCACCATAAAAGGACCGTGCGGCACCAAGGTCGTGCACGGGAAAGGCAAGGTGAAAGGGTGGCGGTGACATGGAAAATGCTGTGCCAGTTTTGACCGGATGCCGGTCGATGCTAGCGCTCCTCCAGGTAGATCTCGGAACCCTTGCTCAGAAATTCCCGGCTTTTCTCTTCCATGCCCCGGCGGGCTTCTTCGGCCTGTTTTTTCAGGTCGGCCTTCTCATTGTCGGACAGACCCTCCGCATAATCGCGCACATCTTGTGTGATTTTCATGGAGCAGAATTTCGGTCCGCACATGGAGCAGAAGTGGGCCACTTTATGGGCCTCTTTCGGCAGGGTTTGGTCATGGTACTGACGGGCGGTTTCGGGATCCAGTGACAGGTTAAACTGGTCTTCCCACCGAAATTCGAAACGGGCTCGGCTCAGGGCGTCGTCACGGATCTGGGCCGCGGGATGACCTTTGGCCAAATCTGCCGCGTGGGCGGCGAGCTTATAGGTGATCACGCCGACCTTGACGTCATCACGGTCCGGCAGGCCCAGATGCTCCTTGGGGGTGACATAACAGAGCATGGCCGTCCCGTACCAGCCAATCATGGCTGCGCCGATACCGGAGGTGATGTGATCATAGCCAGGTGCGATATCCGTGGTGAGTGGCCCCAGCGTGTAGAACGGCGCTTCACCGCATTCCCGGAGCTGCTTGTCCATATTCACCTTGATCTTGTGCATGGGAACATGCCCCGGCCCCTCAATCATGACCTGACAGCCCCTTGCATGGGCAATTTTGGTCAGCTCTCCCAGGGTTTCCAGTTCCGCAAACTGGGCGGCATCGTTGGCGTCCGCAATCGATCCCGGGCGCAAGCCATCGCCGAGTGAGAAGGAGACATCATACATCCGCATGATGTCGCAGATCTCCTCAAAATGGGTGTACAGGAAGCTCTCCTGATGGTGGGCGAGGCACCATTTTGCCATGATCGATCCGCCCCGGCTGACAATGCCGGTCACACGCTCGGCCGTGAGGTGGATATAGGCCAGCCGGACCCCCGCATGGATGGTAAAGTAGTCCACGCCCTGCTCGCACTGTTCAATCAGCGTGTCGCGGTAGACCTCCCAGGTCAGGTCCTCGGCGATGCCATTCACCTTTTCGAGAGCCTGATAAATGGGAACCGTGCCGATCGGAACGGGCGAGTTCCGGATGATCCATTCACGGGTGTTGTGGATGTTCCGGCCTGTTGACAGGTCCATGACATTGTCCGCGCCCCAGCGGGTCGCCCAGACCATCTTCTCAACTTCTTCCTCGACCGACGAGGCCACGGCAGAATTGCCGATATTGGCGTTGATCTTGACCAGGAAGTTCCGCCCGATGATCTGGGGCTCCAGTTCGGGATGGTTGATGTTCGAGGGAATAATGGCCCGGCCTGAAGCGATTTCGTCCCTAACAAATTCCGGTGTAATGAAATCGGGGATGTGGGCCCCGAAGCTTTCTCCCTGTTCAATCTGGGCCGCGGCATTGGCGAGTCTTTCCTGCCGACCCAGATTCTCGCGCTCGGCGACATAGATCATTTCCTTGGTAATGATCCCCGCGCGGGCAAATTCATACTGTGTCACCCGTTGGCCCGGCAAGCCTCTCAAAGGGCGGTTGCGAACCGGAAACTCGCGCGCAAGGTAGTCGCCGGTGGCACCGCCATTGTCTTCGGGCTGAACGTCCCGTCCATCATAGGCCTCGACGCCGCCACGGGCGAGGATCCAATCGGTCCTGTGTCTGGCCAGTCCCCGTTCAACATCGATACTGACCGACGGATCAGAATAGGGTCCAGATGTGTCATAAACTGGCACGGCGGGCTCATTCGCCGACGGATGCAGGTCGATCAAGCGTCGTGGAACGCTAAGGCTCGGATCGGCCTTTGGGTGGGTGTACACTTTGCGACTCGATGGCAGCGCGCCCGTCGTGACTTCGGGTGTTTCGAACTGACTTTGGGCGTTCGGCTTGTTCATTCTTTGTAGGCCTTCCAGACTCTGAAGACCCGGACCGTTCTGCCTTCGTCCCCTACAGACGCGTCGAAGCGAGCCGGATCAGTTATCCGGGGCCCCGGCTGGACAGGTCTGCCAGCAGTCCCGGACCTCAGCCCCCGGAATGGCAAACCTAGTCACTTCAGCGGAATTGAAAACCCCCAGATGCGCCCGTCAGGATCACAGATCTGGATTTTTTCCTAGCCAAGCAGGGCCCAGCCCCCCAGACCCAACCCAAGAAGAAACGACACCAGTCCCCAGCTTCTGGAATGATGCTGAAATCCAATTCCAGCGGGCAAGGACAGGACCTGTTTTGGCGCGACCATGATGGTCAGGCCTTCAAGCGCCATAAGGGCGGTGAAAACGGTCACGACGGCGGCGAGTGCGGTACTCATATCGTGATGAAGCGCCAACAGGGTTCCGCCGAAAAAATAGACAAACACACCACACAAAAAGCTGAGTCCGTCATTCTCTTTGAGGCCGTCAATGATGGCCATATAGCCCCCCGGCGCGGCAACGATACGGGCCCCGACAACGATCATGTAGAGGCTGAAAAGCCAGGCCAGAAATTCAGTAGTCATGGTTACCTCCTGGTGAAGCGCGCCTGCAGCCTTTCCGACGTTGCGTCATGTCGCAATAGGTAGTTCCCCTTAAGCGCGGTCGGCCATCAGCTGGTATGTTTCCCGAAAGTATAGGCGGTGTCGGATGACCGTATGGCAAAGCATGCTTATCATCACTGTGGCCGTGGCCGTGCCGGTTGAAGCCTTTGTGACGCTTCGGCGTAATCGTGTTGCGCTTCGGCAAGACAGGTTAGAGGACCGCGGCGCTTTCTTCATCTGGACGCTGTTGGTGCTCTGGAGCAGTGCGGCGCTCGGTGTCGGCCTCAGTGTCCTGAGCGGTGCCTCTCTGGGGCATATCGGCCTTGGGCCCGGGCGCAGCGATGGACAGGCTCTGGTGGCCTGGGCGATGTCGATCAGCTTGTCTCTTCTGGCACTTGGTCAATGGATCGGTGTGCGCCAGTCGAGCCGCCTGCGTCGCCGATTCCGGGCTCGATATCAGGACATAGGTGACCTGCAGGCCTATCTGCCGTCGACGCCTTCGGAGCAGGCTTTGTTCAACTGGGTCGGGCTGAGCGCGGGCCTGACCGAAGAGGTGATTTTCCGCGGCGTTCTGATATGGGCCTTGGCCCTTACGATGCCGCTTTGGCTGGCGGCAGGCCTCTCCCTTCTGCTTTTTGTTGCGCTGCATCGCTATCAGGGCACCTCGGGTATGTTCCGGGTGGGGGTGCTGGGTCTGTTGCTGACGGTGATTGTTCTCATGTCCGGCAGCCTGTGGCCCGCTATGCTGCTCCATGCAAGCGTGGACATCTTCAACGGACTGGTCCTGTGGCGCCTGCGCCCGGCGACCGGGGTGGAGTAGCTTTGCAGATGGTGGTCTTCCCCCGGGTGGTGCAGGGGTCAGGTCAGAGTCGCCTCGGTGGTCTTGGTCCAGCCGACGCTGATTTGGCCCACGGCATCAATGACAGGTCGTTTGATCAGGGTAGGATGGCGTAAAAGGAGATCAGCCGGTGAAGTCTGGCGCTCCTCTTCGGACAGAGCCCGCCAGCTTGTCGACCGTCGGTTGATCAAGGCATCTGCGCCCACGGCATCGAGCCAGAGAGGAACGCACTGCTCCAGGGGCGCCTCGGCACGTATGTCGATAAAGGTCACCTCATGCCCCGCAGCGGCCAGGCTTGTACGGGCCTTGCGGCAGCTGTCGCAGGTCTTGAGGCCATAAAGGGTCAGTTTCATCGCGGTCTCCGATTCAGCATGCAGGTGGTGCAAAGATCTCGCCGTCTAGATCATCCAGCCTGCGCTGCAAGTGGGCCCGGACATCCTGAACCGCCTGATTGTAGATGGTAGGGCCAGCCCATTTCAAAACCAGATCGAGAAGGGCGGCGGCCCGGAAAGTGCTGAGAGGTTCATCAAATTCGACCTGAAACTGTGTTTGAAGACGGTTAATCAGGGCATCTCGCCGCTCCGGCGTCAATTCGATCTCTGTCATATTTGGCTCCTAGTCGACCACCCCAACAATTGGCCCCAGATCGGCTCCGGCTTCGTTCCGTCGCAGCGCCGGCGCATAGAGCCGGCTGACTTGTCCGTCCAGATAGAGGGCGTCGGGTGTTTCAAGGGCATCGCGAAACAAGGTCGCGAAATCATGGAAGCTCACCGCATCATCTGAGATCACGAAATAAACCTCCTCCCCGATGGCATCGACGCCAACGCCATTTCGGCGGCGCCGCGAGGTGCCTTCCGGATTGAGTCCGGGGTGCAATTGACCGTTCAGGACCAGCATCGGGCCTGACTGGGTCGCATAAACCGGGTCGAGATCCGAGGCGAGGTAGGCTTGGCTTTCGCTGATCCCGGCCCGGTCATCCATAAGCCAGAAGACGCCGTTCGGCTTGAGATGAAAATTACCCGGCCCGTCATTGGTGTTGACCTGAGCCCGGTCCCCCAAGGGGTCGCGATAAAATCCAACCGGGCTCCGATCGTCATGATACATGCCGCCATTCATGGCAAAGCTCAAGGTCAAGCCCTGCTCCGACAGTTCCCGGGCCAGAACGTCGAACTGGAGATAGGGACGGTCTTCGGCATCGCTGTGAAAGAAACGGATATCATCCTTCCGGGTGTTGTATTTGCAGACAATGTAAGAATGCATAGCCAATATGTAGCAAAATGATCATGGAATATCAGACTGTATCATACCAATGTTATCTAGTTATCCCACCAGACCAACTTACACATTAATGACAGGCTTATTTGTAGTTTGATCAATATGTAAAGTTAGAGAGCTGTAGACACTCATATAGTTACAATTATAATGATGTGTGATGATAAATGTTACTGTTTAGGCTACTGGTTTAATTTTGTTCTGAATGTGAAAGTAGTGAACAAAATTAT
>CAJXMY010000071.1 GCA_913056435.1 uncultured Hyphomonadaceae bacterium
TTCTTCGACTATCACCGCCAGCACCAGCTCGACATCAAGGTCGCCCGCATCTTCAACACCTATGGCCCGCGCATGCATCCCAATGATGGCCGTGTGGTGTCGAACTTCATCGTCCAGGCGCTCAAGGGGGAGGACATCACTCTCTATGGCGACGGGGAACAGACCCGCAGCTTCTGCTATGTCGATGATCTGGTGGACGGGCTGATCGCGCTGATGGACAGCCCCGAGGGCGTCACCGGCCCGATCAATCTCGGCAATCCGGGCGAGTTCACCATTAAGGAGCTCGCCGAGCAGGTCATTGATCTGACCGGCTCGAAATCAAACATGGTGCACAAGCCCCTGCCCCAGGATGATCCCCGCCAGCGCCAGCCCGACATCAGCCGGGCCGCCGATCAGCTGAACTGGGCACCCAAGGTCGCGCTGCGTGACGGGCTCAGAAAGACGATTGCCTATTTTGACGGGCTGCTGGCGCGGATGGGCTAAGCGAGATCCGCGGCCTATTCGGCCGCCACGGTCTGCGGCTTGCGTTTGTCGAACATCGCCCAGACGCCGTCATCACCATGCCAGTCGCCTCGCGTGGCACCCTTGGAATATTCCGTGGCCCGGGCTTCGAAGAAATTGGCGTGTTCAACGCCGTTCAGAATTTCGCTGAGCCACGGCAGGGGGTGCTTGGTGATGCCATAGATCGGGTCCAGCTTGAGCTGCCCCATCCGCCAGTCGGCAATGTAGCGGATATAGGCCTTGATGTCGTCGGGGGTCATGCCCTCGACCTCACCAGCTTCAAAGGCCAGGTCAATGAACTTGTCCTCGAGCTTGACCACGGTCTCACAGCACTCGCGAATCCGGTCCTTCACCCGCTGCGTCAGGGCGCCGGTCTCGGCGGCAAAGGTATGGAAGAGCTTCATCATGCCCTCGCAATGAAGGCTTTCGTCCCGAATGGACCAGGTCACGATCTGCCCCATGCCCTTCATTTTGTTGAAACGCGGGAAGTTCATCAGCATGGCAAAGGACGCAAACAGCTGCAGCCCCTCTGTGAAGCCACCAAACACCGCCATGGAGGTCAGGATGTCTTCATGACTGTCTGTCCCGAACTGCCCCAGATAGTCGTGCTTGGCCGCCATCTCCTCATATTCCATGAAAGCGGAGAATTCCGAATCGGGCATGCCGATGGTCTCAAGAAGCAGGGCATAGGCGGCGATATGTACCGTCTCCATGTTTGAGAAGGACGCCAGCATCATCCGCACTTCAACCGGTTTGAAGAGCGGCATGTAGTTTTCCATATAATTGGCGCCGACCTCGACATCAGACTGTGTGAAGAAGCGGAAGATCTGGGTCAGCAGATTGCGCTCGCGGTCATTGAGCTTGTTGACCCAGTCCTTGCAGTCCTCACCCAGTGGCACTTCTTCTGGCAGCCAGTGGACCTGCTGCTGCAGCTTCCAGAAATCATGGGCCCAGGAATACCGAAACGGCTTGTAGGAGACGCTGGGCGTCATCAATCCGGGTATTGAAACCTGTCCGTCTGCCATGAGGGGCCTCTTCTCTATCCTGCCTTTGGAACTACAACATATAGTGGTCATGTTTGACCCATCGCGCAAGATGTATCCGCTGCGATGCGACCTCTATTCACAGGACGTCCACAGGAAACCTTTTTTTAACGGAGTCAGGGCCTCGCCTCCGTCCCGCCAGTCGCGCCGGCCGGGGGCAGCGGCCCTATCGGCGAATGGTGAAGGTCACCCCGGCAAAGTCCTCAGTCTCGCTCGCCCGCAACGCCCGGTCCCGATACTCGACCTCGCGGCGGATATAGCTCAGGGCCAGCTGCCCGAGACCGCTCTGGACCGCGATACCCGCATGCAGATCACCGACCGTGGCCCGGTCCCGCAGCGCGACACCGTCCATGGACATGCGTCCACTCGACCCCGGCTCCCATTCGAGCGCTTCACCATCCGCGCCCGCAAAGAGTGACCAGCTGCGCAGGATCGTCTTGGTGCCCCTTTGATCAAAGTCGCGGCGCAGACGCACCTCACCACCAATCCGTCGAATGGCCAGATCGCCATCCTGCGAGAATGACAGTCGCGGGGTGACATCGACATCAAACCCGAAGCCGGTCTGCGCGGCCGTTGCCGACAGCGACCACTGCGCCGACAGTTGACGCACCTCACGGGGGACATCCTGCAAGGTCCGGCTTTCCCTGAGGCCGGCGAGGCCGGCAATGGGATCGGTGACGAAAACGCGCGCGGACGGTCGGCTCCCCGACGCGTCCGTCTGTGGCGCCAGTCCATCCAGCGCGAGGCTCAGCGCCAGGCCCGTCTTGACGGGTTCCGCATCCGGGATGACCGTCTCCAGAGCGACCGATGGCCGGGCACTCACCGGGACCGGCACCACGCGGCTCTGGCTGGTCTGAACCTCATAAGTGTGAACCGGAATGCTGAGCGTGGCATAATTTGAGTCCAGCATGGCGCATCCGCTGACCAAAAAAGACCCCGGAACGGTGAATGCCAAAATTCTCAGACGGAACGATACGCGCATTGCTACTCTCCAACCTAGTCTGGGGCACAATGGGAACGGACCGTTTCGCAATGATAAACAAAAACAGGCCTGGAATTAGACTTTTCAGCGGTCCGGTTAAGACATCACAGACCGGGGAGCGTCCCCAAACACCCGTTATCACTGGGATTTGGGCCAGTCCGGGTCGACCAGGCCCGTTAACCTTGTGCAAAAAAAGCGAAGCCTGCGCTGACCCGCATCTGGTGAATGATGGCGCTTGCCCCGAAGGCGCCTTTCTGCCATTTGAGACGCCGGACAGGCCCCGGTGCCCGCAGCACTGGCCGGCCAGACCGCAAAATGGCGGAGTGTGGCGCAGCCTGGTAGCGCACCTCGTTCGGGACGAGGGGGTCGCAGGTTCAAATCCTGCCACTCCGACCATGCGGGCCCTTCCCGACACGCGGCGCCGGCCGGGGCGGATGCTGAGCTCGCGGACATCAAAAAGCCCGCACCGAAGGGGCGCGGGCTTTGATCATTCAGGCGGATGCCGGGCCTACTGGCAGGCGAGGCACTCATCATAATCGGTGTTGGGAACCTCCATGCCCATCGGGCCTTTCTCCTCGGTCAGCTGACCTGCGAAGCCCGCCCGCTGAACCGATTTGGACCGGCAGTAATAGAGAGACTTCACCCCCCGTTCCCAGGCGGTCCAGTGGAGCATGTGCAGGTCCCACTTATTAATGTCGGCCGGCAGGAAGACGTTCAGGGACTGGGCTTGGCAAATATAGGGCGTGCGGTCTGCGGCATGTTCGACCACCCAGCGCTGATCGAGTTCGAAGGCGGTCTTGAACAGCGACTTCTCATGGTCATCCAGCCCCTTAAGGTGCTGGACGGAGCCCTCATGCTCGAGAATCGACGTCCATGTCTCATCGGTGTTGAGGCCCTTGCTGTCGAGCAAGTCCTCAAGATGCTTGTTCTTCACCGTGAAGGATCCCGACAGCGTCTTGTGGGTGTAGACATTGGCCGGGATCGGCTCGATGCCTGCTGATACACCGCCACAGATAATCGAAATAGAAGCGGTGGGGGCCACGGCCAGCTTGTGGCTGAAACGGGCCATCATGCCGGTTTCGGCCGCATCGCCGCAGGGTCCGCGTTCCTTGGCCAGCTTGACCGAAGCCGCGTCGGCGCCCTGACGGATGTGTTTGAACAGCTTCTCGTTCCAGACTTTCGCCATGGCGCTCTCAAACGGCACATTCATCTTCTGGAGGAAGGAGTGGAAGCCCATCAGGCCGAGACCGACGGAGCGTTCCCGCTGGGCGGAATAGACCGCCCGCGCCATTTCGTCCGGGGCCTCCCGGATGAAGGTCTCGAGCACATTATCGAGGAAGCGGAAGACATCTTCCAGGAAGGACTCCTCCTTGCTCCACTCCAGATATTTCTCAGCATTGACCGAAGACAGGCAGCACACAGCGGTCCGGTCATGGCCCATATGGTCGACCCCTGTCGGCAGGGTGATCTCAGAACACAGATTGGACTGGGTCACCTTCAGGCCGAGCTGGCGCTGGTGCGCCGGCATGGCGTTGTTCACCGTATCGGTAAACAGCAAATAGGGCTCACCGGTCTGGATCCGCAGCTCGAGGATTTTCTGCCAGATCTTGCGGGCATTGACCGTGCGCAGCACTTCGCCGGACTTGGGCGAGATCAGGCCAAACTGCTCATCCTTGGCCACCGCTTCCATGAAGGCGTCGGTGATATTGATGCCATGGTGCAGGTTGAGCGACTTGCGGTTAAAGTCTCCGGAAGCCTTCCGGATCTCCAGGAATTCCTCGATTTCCGGGTGATGAATGTCGAGATAGCAGGCCGCGGATCCGCGACGCAGAGACCCTTGCGAGATGGCGAGCGTCAAGCTGTCCATCACGCGGATGAAGGGAATGATGCCAGAGGTCTGGCCATTCTGACCGACCTTCTCCCCGATGGAGCGGACATTCCCCCAATAGGTGCCAATGCCGCCACCATTGGAGGCGAGCCAGACATTTTCTGTCCAGGTGCCGACAATGTCGTCGAGGCTGTCGCCGACCTGGTTCAGGAAGCAGGAAATCGGCAGGCCGCGCCCGGCCCCGCCATTGGACAGAACCGGCGTTGCGGGCATGAACCAGAGCTTCGACATGTAATCGTACAGCCGCTGGGCGTGATCGGCATCGTCGGCAAAGGCTGTGGAGACCCGCGCGAACATATCCTGAAAGGACTCTCCCGGCAGGAGGTAGCGGTCCTGCAGCGTAACTTTGCCGAAATCTGTCAGAAGCTCGTCCCGGCTCCGGTCCATCTCGATTCCATCGACAACCCGCAGCACCGGCCCGCTGGCATTCGGCCCCTTGGCCGATTCTGGCTTGGCCGCCTTCGCTGCAATGCTGGTTCCCGACATGTTTATTACCCCTTTGGCAAGCCTTAATTGTTCGCGTGTTGACCAAAAACTGCCACATGCAGTGCATCAGCCCCAACCTGACACAACATATAGTGGGACTAAGGTTAACGGCAGGTCAATGGCCTCTGTCTCAAAAACGTCATCTCGGCGGTGGATAAAGTCTAAACAGCTGGTTAATTCCTGTTCGGATCGTCCCAGCCTGCGGGCGTTCTCACCCTCCGCCTTCCCTCCCCCTGAAGGTCAGCACGCAGCCAGACGGAGTCCCCCTTCAAGCGCTCCTGCACCCCACCCGTGCCCCCCCGCGGGCCGCCATCTGTCCCGAATCGTATCCCCCTGCCTATCCGCGATTCTCTCCCCGACCCGTCATAACAGTTTGGAGGAAGCGCACAGACCGGTTAGACCAGCGGTCTGACTTTCAATCCGGGAGACGGCCGCCGTGCGAATCATGATCGTCACAGATGCATGGGAACCTCAGGTGAACGGGGTGGTGCGCACCATGCAGCGCGTGATCGAGGCCCTCGAGGCCGAAGGACATATCTTTGACATTGTTCATCCCGGCGATGGTTTTCTCACTGTGCCCCTGCCGACCTATCCGGAAATCCAGCTCGCTCTGCTGGCAGGCCGGGCCCTGAAGAAGCGGTTTCATGCCTTTGAACCCGACGCCGTCCATATTGTGACCGAGGGCACCCTCGGCATGGCCGGGCGCGCCATGTGCCTGCGCATGGGCCACCCCTTCTCGACCGCCTATCACACCCGGTTCCCGGAATATGTCGCCGCCCGGTTCCCCATACCGACCCGCTGGGGCTACAATTTTGTCCGCTGGTTCCACAAATATTCCGGACGCGTCATGGTCCCAACCCCCTCTATGGTTGACGAGCTCAATGCGGCTGGCTTCATCAACACCATTGCCTGGACACGGGGCGTGAACACGGAGCTGTTCCATCCTGACAGACGGGCCGAGCCCGGCAGCGCAGCAGACCCCTTTTCCGCCCTTGAACGCCCCATTTTCCTGAATGTTGGTCGCGTTGCTGTGGAAAAGAATATCGAGGCTTTCCTGAAGCTCGACCTGCCCGGATCGAAAGTGGTGGTGGGCGACGGGCCAGCACGCCGGGAGCTGGAGAGCCGCTATCCGAACGTGACCTTCACCGGCGCCAAATTCGGCGAGGATCTCGCAAGCTGTTACGCAAATGCGGACGTCTTTGTTTTCCCCAGCCTAACCGACACGTTCGGACTCGTGGTCCTTGAGGCCATGGCCTCCGGAACACCTGTTGCGGCCTTTGAGGCCACTGGCCCGAAAGATGTGATTCCCGGATCTGATGCCGGAACCATCACCCCGGAAACGGGGGATCTCGCCTCCGGCGCAGTGGCCTGTCTTGATCTCCGGCGTGACACCTGCCGAGCCTATGCTGAACAGTATAGCTGGCATGCCGTGGCGCTCGCCTTTCTGGAAAACCTGCAACCGATGCCGACCCCGGCGCGCCGGCGCTTTTGGCAACGTTTACGGCGGAAAAAGAAGAGCTGGGTGGTCTGGGACTGACCTGATGCCTGTCCCACCGCAGGACAGCGCCCGGCACCCTCTGACAGCTGACAGCGTAATCATAGCCTCCGGGGTCAGAGGCCC
The DNA here is from genome assembly GCA_913056435.1 of uncultured Hyphomonadaceae bacterium. Lineage (GTDB taxonomy): Bacteria > Pseudomonadota > Alphaproteobacteria > Caulobacterales > Hyphomonadaceae > Henriciella. The sequence continues at coordinate 6,522 of CAJXMY010000071.1, forward strand.
TGCTGGACGGCATGTGGCCGAGAGTCTAAAGACGCCTAACTTCAAGACCTAAGCAGCAAAGAGGTAGCCCATGCCTGTCAAAGTCGCCATCAATGGATTCGGCCGGATTGGACGGCTCGTCCTGCGGTCCATTCTGGAACATGACCGGACCGACATTGAGATCATCGCCATTAATGATCTTGGTCCGGTGGAGACCAATGCCCACCTCCTCCAGTATGACAGCGTCCACGGCCGGCTGCCGATGGAGGTCAAGGTGAACGGCGATCGGATCGAGGTTGGCCGGCACAGCTTTGTTTGCACCGCTGTCCGCAACCCTGCCGAGCTGCCCCATGCCAAGATGGGGGTCGACATTGCCATGGAATGCACGGGCATCTTTACCGACCGGGACAAGGCTGCAACCCATCTCGACGCTGGCGCCAAACGGGTGCTGATCTCGGCCCCGGGCAAGAATGCCGACAAGACCATTGTTTATGGCGTCAACCATGCCACGCTGACCGGCGATGACCTTGTGGTCTCGAACGCCTCATGCACGACCAACTGCCTGTCACCGGTCGCCAAGGTGCTGAACGACACCGTGGGGATTGAACGGGGCTACATGACGACCATCCATGCCTATACTGGCGACCAGCCGACCCTCGACCGGATGCACAAGGACCTTTATCGCAGCCGGGCCGCCGCCACGTCGATGATCCCAACCTCGACCGGTGCCGCCAAGGCTGTCGGGCTCGTCCTGCCAGAACTGGCCGGTCGCCTGGACGGATCCGCTGTCCGGGTCCCGACGCCGAACGTCTCCCTTGTTGATCTGGTGTTTGACGCGGCGCGCGACACCAGCGTCGACGAGGTCAACGCGGCGATCAAGGCGGCCGCCGACGGCCCGATGAAGGGTGTTCTGGCTTACGCCACCGCCCCGCTCGTTTCGGTTGATTTCAATCATAATCCCGCCAGCTCCACTTTTGCCGCCGACGGCACCAATGTCACCGACGGCCGGATGGTTCGGGTCATGTCCTGGTACGACAATGAATGGGGTTTCGCGACGCGCATGAGCGATACCGCTCTTGAAATGGCGAAGTTCCTTTAGGCCCGGAGATCAGGAAGCCTCGGCCCATGACAACTTTCAAGCGACTGGATGAGACAAGCAGCCTGATCGGCAAGACAGCTCTGGTTCGCGTCGACTTCAATGTGCCCATGGACGGAGGGCGGGTATCAGACCCGACCCGGCTCAAGGCGGCGATTGAGACGGTTCAAACGCTTCGGACGCAGGGCGCCAAGGTGGCCCTCCTGTCGCACTTTGGTCGCCCGAAGGGCGTGCGGAGTGCAGAGCTCAGCCTGGCCCCTCTGGCAAAGGTCTTTTCCGGGCTGATCGGGTCGCCGGTGAGCTTTGTCGGAGATTGCGTCGGAGCGCAGGTGCAGGCAGCGATCGAGGCCCTGCCCCCAGCCGGCATCATCCTGCTTGAGAACACGCGGTTCCATGCAGGTGAAGAAGCCAATGCGGCTGAGCTGGCCGATCACATGGCCTCTCTCGGCGACCTTTTTGTCAGCGATGCCTTTTCCGCGGCTCATCGAGTCCATGTGTCAACCGTGGGACTGGCCGAGCGGCTCCCGGCCTATGCCGGCAAATCGATGGAGCGAGAGCTCGCAGCGCTTGATGCGGCCCTCGGCACGCCCCGACGCCCGGTCCTCGCCATTGTCGGCGGTGCCAAAGTGTCTTCCAAAATCGACCTCCTCCTGAATCTGGTCGAGAAGGTTGACGCGCTCGCCATAGGCGGCGGAATGGCGAACACCTTCCTGTTCGCCCGTGGGCACAGCGTTGGAAAATCCCTTTGCGAACACGATCTGGCAGATACAGCCCGGGCCATTGAGGGACGCGCCAAAGCCGCCGGATGTGATATCCTGCTGCCGCAGGACGTCGTGGTGGCTCAGGACTTCGCTGCTCATGCCGCGCATCGAACATGCGGTCTGGATGAGATCGCTGACCATGAGATGGTCCTCGATTGCGGTCCGCAGAGCGTGGCGATTCTGGCCGCGGCCATGGATGTTGCCAAAACCCTGGTTTGGAACGGCCCCCTCGGGGCCTTTGAACTGGCCCCCTTCGACAGGGCAACCGTTCAGGCGGCACAGGCGGCCGCGACGCGCTGTGCGGCCTCTGATCTGGTGGCTGTCGCCGGGGGCGGTGATACCGTGGCGGCTTTGAACCATGCCGGGGTCGCCGAAGCCTTCACGCACGTATCGACCGCCGGTGGCGCCTTTCTGGAATGGATGGAAGGTAAGGTCCTCCCAGGAGTCGATGTCCTCAAAACATAATCAAAAAAGAGGTTTTCAATGGATAAGGAAGACATGATCCGGAGGATTGCGCAGGATCCGGGCTTCATCGCGGCCCTCGATCAGTCCGGCGGATCCACCCCGAATACACTGAAATCCTATGGCATCAACGAGGCCGCATACACCAACGAAGAGGAGATGTTCCAGAAAATTCACGAGATGCGCGCGCGGATTATCAAGTCCCCCGCATTC
>CAJXMY010000072.1 GCA_913056435.1 uncultured Hyphomonadaceae bacterium
GATGACCCGTGCCATCGGTGGAGCGGCCCGTTGACCCCGGCTGAAAATCCGGAAAAAATGCAAGTAAACCTAACCTTTGTGAATTCCATCCGTCACCCAAGGTGAATGATATGACGACGGCCGTCGCCGAACCCGCAAGCACGTTTCAGGAAGTTTTGTTGCGTCTCCAGCGTCATTGGGCAGACCGGGGCTGTCTCATCGTTCAGCCCACCGATGTGGAAGTCGGCGCCGGCACGCTGAATAAGCATACGTTCCTGCGGGTTTTGGGGCCTGAACCCTGGAATGTCGCCTATGTCGAGCCGTGCCGCCGTCCCACCGACGGCCGCTATGGTGAAAACCCCAATCGGCTCGGACACTATTATCAATTTCAGGTGATCCTCAAGCCGAACCCGACCGATTTGCAGGACCTTTACCTCAATTCGCTCTACGAGATCGGGATTGATCCGACGCTGCACGACATCAGGTTTGTCGAAGACGATTGGGAAAACCCGACCGTGGGGGCCTGGGGTCTGGGCTGGGAGGTCTGGTGCGATGGCATGGAGGTCAGCCAGTATACCTATTTTCAGCAGGTCGGCGGCCTTGATGTCCTGCCGGTTTCAGGCGAGCTGACCTACGGGCTGGAACGTCTCGCCATGTATGTGTTCGGGGTCGAGAATGTCTACGATCTGCCATTCAATGCGCCCGACAGCGCTGTTCCCCTGACCTATGGTGATGTTTTCCTCGAAAATGAACGTCAGCAATCGGCCTTCAATTTCGAGCATTCTGATGTCGACATGCTCCAGCGGTGGTTTCGTGATTGCGAGGTTCAGTCGAGTGCTCTGCGTGAGGCGGGCAAACCGCTGCCGGCTTATGATTACGCCCTGAAGGCAAGCCATGTGTTTAATCTTATTGATGCCCGGGGCGTGATCTCCCCAACCGAAAGGCAGGCCTTTATTGGCCGGGTTCGGGATCTGGCGCGGGGCGCCGCCGAATTATGGGCGGCACAGGAGGCCGGGAGCCGTGCCACCGGGGCGTCGGAGGCTTGAGAAGACTTTCCGGAATAAACCGGTTTTTTGAGGGAGGCACGGATGAGTGAAGAGGCCGAAATTGCAGGGCGGGCGCCTCTGGGCGTCGATGTGGAAGAGGGCAAGACCTATTGGTGGTGCAGCTGTGGCCGGTCCAAGTCCCAGCCGTTCTGTGACGGGTCGCACAAGGCCACCGCATTTGTTCCGCAGCGCTGGGACGCCAAGACAACCGGAAAGGTGTTCTTTTGCACCTGTAAGCAGACCGACAGGGCGCCACTGTGCGATGGATCCCACAACGCGCTCTAGCTTGCCAGCGGCGGCGGTGCCGCTTATCAGACCCCTTTTTGGCGCCAGTGGGTGAGCCTCTATGCCTGATCTTTTGCTGGAACTCCTGAGTGAGGAAATCCCTGCCCGCATGCAGGCCCGCGCCGAAGCGGACCTGCTGCAGGCCCTCGTGGATGGCCTGACATCAGAGGGCCTGGTGCCCGCAGCCTCCCGGTCACAGTCGGGGCCGCGTCGTCTGTGCGTCATCCTTGAGGGCCTGTCGGCCCGGTCCGAAGACAAAATTGAAGAACGCAAGGGCCCCAAGGTTGGCGCCCCGGAAGCGGCTATTCAGGGCTTCCTGCGTGGGGCGGGCCTAAAGGATATCTCTGAAGCCGAGACCCGGGCAGACCCCAAAAAGGGGGAGGTCTATGTCGCGACACGTACCTTGCCCGGCCAGGACACCACAGAGATTTTAGCCAAATTGATCCCGGAAATTGTCCGGAAATTTCACTGGCCGAAATCGATGCGGACCGGGCGCGGCTCGTTACGTTGGGTGCGGCCGCTGAAACGTATCCTCTGCCTGTTCGATGGCGCGGTTGTGCCCTTTGACATTGAAGGTATCGCCAGTTCGGATCTGACGGAGGGGCACCGGGTCCATGGACGCGGACCTTATCAGGTCTGTGGTGTTCAGGACTATGTCGGGCAACTGTCCGGGCCGGGCCATGTCATGCTCGACCGGGATGCTCGTCGGGAGGTGATCCTGTCCCGGGCGCATGAAGTCTGTGCGGCCTCGGGCCTGGAGCTGGTTGAGGATGAGGGGCTGCTGCAGGAACTGGTCGGGCTTGCGGAATGGCCCCAGGTGATCCTCGGACAGATGGATCCGGCCTTTCTGGACTTGCCTGATGAGGTGGTGCGCCTGTCCATGCGGGTGCATCAGAAATATTTTGCGACCCGTGATCCGGCCCTTGGCCGACTGGCCCCTCATTTTGTCGTGGTGGCGAATCTCGCAGCCCGGGACCAGGGCGCCCAGATCGCTGCGGGCAATGCGCGGGTCTTGTCGGCGCGGCTCGAGGATGCGCGTTTCTTCTGGGACAATGACCGGCGTGCCGGTCTTGAGGCCATGGTGCCGAAACTGGGCAATATTGACTATAAGCAGGGGCTGGGCACGATCGCTGACAAAGTCGCGCGGGTAGTGACCCTGTCGGGGGCCCTGGCGGAGGCGACGGGAGCCGACCCCGAAGTCGCCCGGCGCGCGGCGCATCTGGCCAAGGCGGATCTGGTTTCCGAAATGGTCTATGAGTTTCCCGAGCTTCAGGGCGTCATGGGGCGTTATTATGCGCAGGCGGCGGGAGAGCCCTCTGCCATCGCCGATGCGATCGCGGACCATTACCGCCCACAGGGGCCTTCCGACAGCGTTCCGCAGGACCCGGTCGCCATCACCGTGGCGCTGGCGGACAAGCTGGACACCCTGGTGGGCTTCTGGGCGATCGGGGAGAAGCCGACCGGGTCGAAGGATCCTTTTGCTCTGCGGCGAGCGGCACTCGGGGTGGTACGGATCCTGCTCGAGACGAAAGTTCGCCTGAACCTTCGCGCCTGCTTTTATCAGCATGGTGAGACCCTTGGTCAGACCGGCGACCCCGATGATTTGCTAGCCTTCTTTATCGAGCGCCTGAAGCAGTATCTGCGCGATCAGGGGCAACCGCATGACCTGCTGGATGCCGTCTTTGCCCTGGGCGATGATGATCTGGTGCTGATGGTCAAACGCGTGGAGGCCCTGTCCGCCTTTCTGAGCAGCGAGGATGGGGCCAATCTTCTCGCGGGTTTCAAACGCGCCGCCAACATTCTGAAGGCGGAGGAAAAGAAGGGATGGACGTCGGGGCGCGAGGTGGATGTCACCCTCATTTCGAACGGTCCGAAACCGGAGCAGGACCTGTTCGCCGCAATCACGGAGGCTGAGACCGTCCTTGCGGGAGCCCTCGACGAAGAGCTGTTCGACCGGGCCATGTCGGCACTTTCGTGCCTGCGTGGTCCGGTCGATGCCTTTTTCGAGAATGTGGTGGTCAATGATGACGACGCCCTGACCAGGGCCAACCGGCTCGCCTTGCTCGATCAGCTGCGTCGCGCCATGGGACGCGTGGCTGATTTTGACCTGATTTCGGGCTGAGCCCTAAGCTGAGGGAACGAAATATTCTGCAGTGCACAAAGAATGTACGTTTTCCTCATTTCGACAACGATGTCAGTCAGTTTCACCACTTGATTCAAGACGACATTCGTGGCGGTTAACTCCCATTGCTGAGCTGGGTAGACACGCGGGCCGGGTGGCGCGTTTGTAGGAAACAAGGAGGACAGGCCATGGCTGATACCGCACATGCAGACACCAAATGGGTCTATTCCTTCGGTGGCGGCGGCTCTGATGGAGATGCATCCCTGAAGAACCTTCTGGGCGGGAAGGGCGCCAATCTCGCCGAAATGGCAACGCTTGGCCTGCCTGTTCCGCCCGGCTTTACCCTGTCGACGGAGGTTTGTACGGCCTATTACGATCTGGACCAGACATACCCGCCGGGGTTGCGCGAGCAGGTTGAGGCGGCCCTGAAGGCCCTGGAGGACAAAACGGGCAAGGTCTTCGGCGATTCGGAAAACCCTCTTCTGGTCTCCGTCCGGTCCGGCGCTCGGGCCTCGATGCCTGGTATGATGGACACTGTCCTCAATCTCGGCCTGTCGGATGTCACCGTCGAAGGCTTGGCCGCAAAGGCGGGTGACCGCTTTGCCTATGATTCCTACAGGCGTTTCATTCAGATGTATTCCAATGTGGTTCTGGGCCTCAGCCACGACACTTTCGAGTATATCCTGGACGACCACAAGGAACGTCAGGGTCTCGAGCTCGACACGGAGATGACGGCCGAAGATTGGAAGGATATCGTCAGCCAGTACAAGGCGGCCGTTCGAAGGGAACGCGGCGTTCCGTTCCCGGATGATGCCCGCGAGCAGCTTTGGGGCGCGATCAGCGCCGTTTTTGGAAGCTGGATGAATGATCGTGCCATCTTGTATCGCAAACTGAATGACATCCCCCAGGAGTGGGGCACGGCGGTCAATGTCCAGTCTATGGTTTTTGGCAATATGGGGGAAAGCTCGGCAACAGGGGTGGCCTTTACACGGGATCCGTCGACGGGCGACCGCGTTTTTTATGGCGAGTTCCTCACCAATGCGCAGGGTGAGGATGTCGTGGCCGGGATCCGGACCCCGGCGCCCATTTCCCGCCAACGTGCCGATGAGTTGAGGTCAGACGAGGCGCCGCTAGAGGAAGTGATGCCGGCGGTTTACAAAGAGCTCGTCGACGTCGCTGGAAAACTCGAGGCACATTATCGCGATATGCAGGACATCGAGTTCACAGTCGAAGACAATCGGCTCTACATGCTGCAGACGCGAACAGGTAAACGGACAGCTGCGGCCGCTCTTAAAATCGCCGTGGACATGAAGGAGGAAGGGCTCATCACCGAACGGGAAGCGGTCCTGCGTCTGGAACCGAAACAGCTCGACCAGCTCCTGCACCCGACCATTTCGGAGACAGCCGCTCGCGACGTGATTGTGACCGGCCTGCCTGCCAGCCCGGGCGCTGCGGTCGGGGAGGTGGTTCTAAACAGTGATGAGGCGGCCCGTTTGGCAGAGGCCGGACGCTCGGTCATCCTCGTGCGTGTCGAGACCAGCCCGGAAGACATTCACGGCATGCATGCGGCCAAGGCGATTGTCACGGCGCGCGGAGGCATGACGTCTCACGCAGCTGTCGTTGCCCGCGGCATGGGCCGGCCCTGCGTCTGTGGCGCGGGGTCCCTGCAGATTGATTATGCGGCAGGAGAAGTCCGGATCGGTGAACGTGTCCTGAAAAAAGGAGATATCATCACCGTGGACGGAGCCGCAGGTGAGGTGCTCTCCGGCTCTGTTGAAATGCGACAGCCCGATCTTTCCGGAGATTTTGGCAAGTTAATGAGTTGGGCGGACAAGGTTCGTCGGCTCCGGGTTCGTGCCAATGCCGAAACGCCGGCGGATGTTACGGTTGCCAGCGAGTTTGGTGCAGAGGGAATCGGTCTGTGTCGGACCGAACATATGTTCTTCGACAGTGAACGCATCCCGGTCGTGCGCGCCATGATCCTCGCCGGCACCAAGCCGGGGCGGGTTGCCGCCTTGAACAAATTGCTCCCCATGCAGCGCGCCGATTTTTCGGAAATCTTCCGGATTATGGCAGACCGCCCGTGTACCATTCGTCTCCTCGATCCGCCCTTGCATGAGTTCATGCCGCATAGCGATGCCGAGATCGAGGATGTTGCGGCGGCGTCTGGCATAGCAGCCGCCGACGTTCGAGCCAGCGTGGAGGCTTTGCATGAGAGCAATCCCATGCTGGGTCACCGAGGGTGCCGCCTTGGAATCACTTATCCGGAAATCTACGAGATGCAGGCTCGCGCGATTTTCGAAGCGGCGGTGGCCGTTGCCAAGGATACCGGGCTCACGCCGGAGCCGGAGGTTATGATCCCGCTGGTCGCGACGCGCCGTGAGTTTGATATCCTCAAAGCCGTGGTAGACAGCGCAGCCTCGGCGGTGTTTGCGGAAACCGGCATGAAGCTGACCTATCTGGTTGGAACTATGATCGAACTGCCGCGGGCCGCACTGCGTGCCGCTGAGATCGCCGGGGCCGCAGAGTTCTTTTCGTTTGGCACGAATGACCTGACTCAAACGACGCTTGGAATATCGAGAGACGATGCAGGGCGCTTCCTGAGCTCTTACGAGGCGCAGGGAATTTACGAGAAGGACCCGTTCGTGACGATCGACCAGGAGGGGGTCGGTGAGCTGATCCGTATGGCGGCGGACCGCGGACGCCAGACCCGGTCTGATATCAAGCTGGGGATCTGCGGCGAGCATGGGGGTGATCCGGCGTCGGTTCATTTTTGCGAAACCATCGGATTAAACTATGTCTCTTGCTCACCGTACCGGGTGCCTATTGCGCGACTGGCCGCAGCCCATGCGGCCTTGGCGACCGAGCAGTAAGCCCCGACTTGTCTGGCCCCGGGCGGAGGTCAAGGTGTGAAGCGGTCAGCGGCAAGTGTTGCAATTATACAACATTCGATGGTTGGGGGCGAGATATTGAAAAACCCCGGTTTGGTTCGAAATCGCAATGAAATCGGTGAGTTACTCGCCCAAAAGGCGAGTCGTTGATGGACAGAGCATCATCACAGCTGGTGAGCGGTAGGCTGAAAACTCAGACTCGAGTTAACGAGAAAGATTGATTTTCCCCCCGCCTATCAAATATCCAGCAGCAATCAGGTGCTAGTACGGGTGCAGTAGAATTGGCGAGACCGGAGCAGGCCCACAGCTTGCATAAAAAGACGGCGGGCAGATTCTTAAGGAACACATGGCAATGACAAACATTCGCCCTTTGCAGAGGCCGCGGGCCTCTGTCGCGAGGATGCTCAAACGAACATGGACGTCGATGTCCCGTGAGGGGCGCAAGACCGCCTTTGGACGGGCGACGGCGAGCCTGGGGGCGTTTGGTCTTGTTGCTGCGGGTCTGCCAGTTGTGTCCGATATCAATGCGGAACGGCTTGATGATCAGCGGTTCAGGATCAACAATGAACGCCTTGCCGTGGAGTATGATGCGGGTCAGGTCATGCGAACCGATCCGACGGCGCCGGCCTTACTGCAACACAGCTGGTTGCGGTCTGTCGAATATTCCCTGGTCCGCGACCCCGTGTCTGCTTTGAGCCCGTCAGCCGCGTTGGAAAGGGACCGGGCGGCGCTTGACGGTTTAAAGAGCTTCGATCCGGGACATATGGTCCGGGCGGATGAGATTGCCCGTCAGACGCAGTGTCTGGCGGAGGCCGTCTATTACGAGGCACGCAGTGAGAGCCTGTTTGGTCAGATCGGGGTCGCCGAAGTTATTTCGAACCGGGTCCGGGATCACAGGTTTCCGAATACGATTTGTGAGGTGGTCTATCAGGGCGCAACCCGCACGACGGGCTGCCAGTTCACCTTTACCTGCGACGGAGCTCTGAGCCGGGCTCCGAAAGGCTGGCGCTGGGAGCAAGCCCAATCGATCGCGGCCCATGTCATCATGGATCTGAACGAGCCCCAGACAGCCGGCGCCACCCATTATCATGCGACTTATGTGGACCCGGTCTGGAATTCCGGGCTGATACGAACCACGCGGATTGGACGTCACATATTTTATCGTTTCCCCCGCGGCGCCGAATGGGCCCTGGCCAATGCCCGCCAGAGAGATCGTCTGGCCCGGCGCAGGGCGAGCTTGGCAAGCTACTCGTCCGGACCGGTCGGCGATGTTGTCAGCGTCATTGAAACGCGGCCTTCATCAGCGGCGCCGGCGTCGGTGGGCCTGACCGCGATCAGCGAAATACCTGTTGATGAGGCGGCGCTTCAAATGGACGAGGAAAGTCGGTCCATCCAGATCAGCGCGCTTGACGCTGAACAGGGCGCGGCGCCGGTGACCTGAACCCGTCAGGGGGTCGGAATATCAAGACCGAGATCAAGATTGGGTGCCGAGTGGGTCAGCGCCCCCACTGAAATATAATCCACCCCTGTCTCTGCAATGGCGCGAACGGACTGGAGCGTGACACCGCCGCTTGCCTCGGCAACGCACTGACCGTCAATCAGGTCGACGGCCCGCTTTAACTGGTCTGGCGTCATATTGTCGAGCAGAACGGCATGGGGTTGATGGGGCAGGGCCTCGGCGAGCTGATCAAGCGTATCGACCTCCACTTCAATCATGCGAAGATGCCCGGCATAAGACTTGGCGCGCTTCAGCGCCTCGCTGATCGACCCGCTGGCGGCGATATGATTGTCTTTGATGAGGATGGCGTCATCAAGGCCATAGCGGTGAGAGGTTCCACCACCGCATCTGACCGCTCTCTTCTCGAGCGCCCTGTGCCCGGGTATGGTTTTTCGGGTGCACACAATCTTGGCTCCGGTGCCGGATATCGCCTCTGCATAGGTTCGGGTCAGGGTTGCGATCCCGGAAAGGCGTCCCAGAAAGTTCAGCATCGTTCGTTCCGCCATAAGGATGGATCTTGCCGAGCCCGAAAGAGTGGCGGCTGTTTGTCCGGGCGCAAGCGTGCCGCCATCATCGACCGCGACATCCAGCTGAACCGTGGAGTCGATCAAGGTCAATGCCTGCCTGGCGGCGTCGAGCCCGGCCAGGATACCGTGGCGACGGGATGTGATGTGGGCCGTTATCTGAGCAGTCGGCGGCAGGATGGCATCCGTGGTGAGATCGCCGGCGCGTCCAAGGTCTTCGCTCAGGGCGAGACGGACGATCGGCTCGAGGACGACAGAGGGCAGGGGGGGTGGGGTCATGCGGTCAGCTCGTTCGGAATGGAGTAACGGGTTTCGGTTTGCAGATAGGTGTGCCTCGCGGTCGGGCTGCTATTCGGAAAATCGCTTCGGAAATGTCCGCCCCGGCTCTCTGTGCGCGCATAGGCTGCGTGGGCGATCAGGTGCGCCGCCACCAGCGCATGTCCGTCTCCGTACATGTCCAGATCGCGTTCAATCAGGTCCAGAAGACTTGCCAGGCCCTGTTCTGTGCGCACGACGCCACAATGACGATCCATGGCCTCCCGCAGATCCTGGAGCGGGGCATCGGGAAGGGTAGGCGGCACTCGACCGCGGCTCCGGCGTGTGGCTTCCGGGACGCTGTCGCGTAAGCGGTCCGCAATCCGGGCCGCCATGACCACCGTCTCGAGCAGGGAG
>CAJXMY010000073.1 GCA_913056435.1 uncultured Hyphomonadaceae bacterium
CAAGGTCTGGTCATAATCGTCCCATCCCGACCCTTTCAAATTGAAGAGACGTTCACGCTCTCGCCAGGAAGCTTCTCTATCCTGAGGGTCGGGATCAATGAAAATGTATCGGTGATTGAATGCGCCGAGGAGCCGGGTCTGACGAGACAGCAGCATGCCGTTCCCGAAAACATCACCGGACATATCCCCGATGCCGATAACGCTAAAGGGCTCGGTCTGGATGTCTGTTCCCAGTTCCCGAAAATGCCGCTTCACCGCTTCCCATGCCCCGCGCGCGGTAATTCCCATGGCCTTGTGATCATAGCCTGCGGATCCCCCTGAGGCAAAGGCGTCACCGAGCCAGAACCCCAGTTCGGTCGATATTCCATTGGCGATGTCGGAAAAGGTTGCGGTGCCCTTGTCGGCGGCCACAACAAGATAGGGATCCGGCTGATCCCAGATCACGGTCCTTGAAGGGTGGACAATGTCTCCATCCTGCAAATTGTCCGTCAGACCGAGAAGTGCCTGAACAAAGATCTGGTAGGCGCCAATACCGGCGGCCTGGCGGTCGTCCGCATGCCCTTTGTCAGGCAGCAGCTTGGCGAAGAAGCCACCTTTGGCTCCGACGGGCACAATGACCGAATTCTTGACCTGCTGGGCTTTAACCAAACCCAAAACTTCTGTCCGAAAGTCATCCCGCCGGTCTGACCATCGAAGCCCTCCCCTGGCAACTGGGCCAAAGCGACAATGCACGCCTTCCACGACCGGGGATGCCACAAAGATTTCCCGATGGGGCTTGGGCTTTGGCAGATCATCGATTTCACCACTTGCGATCTTGATGGAGATATGCCCCAAAGGATGCCCCTCAATATCCCGTTGATAGAAATTCGTCCGTTGAATGGCCATGATCAGGTGGGCCAGTCGACGCAGGACCCGGTCGTGATTCAGAGACTCGACCTTCGCCAGCGCCTGGTCGATTTGACGCCAGATTTTTTTCAACGCCCTGCGGCGTTCGTTCAGGGAGAGACCGCGGTCAGGATCAAACCGTGTTTCGAAGAGGGTGGTCAGCATCTTCGTCAGAGGGGCATGGCGGTTCAGTGCCTCGATCTGGGTCATTCGGCCGGGGTCCATCCCGGTTTGGTGGCGATACGCACAGAGAGCCCGTAGCAGCGCTGCTTCACGCCAGCTCAGACCCGCATTGAAAATAAGGCCATTGAAGCCATCATTTTCGGCGTCGCCTCGCCAAATTGCGACAAAGGCGTCTTCAAACCCAGAGCGCACCTCTTCCAGATCAATATCGGCATTGTCGGACCGTCGTAGATAAAGTGCATGCACCCAGAATGTATCAGGTGAGTCCGGATAGGGCTTGCGGGCGGGTGTGATCGGATAGCCGGCTTCAAAAGCCACGAACAGACCCATTCGTTCAAAGACCGGCACACATTCCGACAGGGCGATTGAGCCACTGCGCGAATAGATTTTGGCTCTGATAAAGCGATCTGGGTCCTGCGGGTCGCGAAAGGCGCGAACAGCAATGGGGCAGGCTGCCCCGAGGTCCATTAGGATGTCGATATCATCCACAGCGGTCTGAGGCTCAAAGGCTTCCCGGTAGGCGGCGTTAAAGCCGGTCACAAAGAACGCTGCGTGCGAGGGCGCTCGGCCGTCGGGCTTCAGTGCGGTCATCGCGCTTCGGAAACGGGTTTGCCATGTTCGCGACAGCTCAGCGAGGCGTGCTTCCAGAAGCTGAAGGTCAGGTTGAGGGGAGTCCGGACGGAGCGTGACCTCAAACAGGATCCGCACAAGATCAACGCCCACGAATTCCGGCTCGAAGGCCGCAAGGTGGCCTCGATACGCGCCTTCGAGTTCTGTAGACAAGCGTTGACGCAACGCGGTGTCGTAGGCTTCGCGAGGGACAAAAACGATGACGCTGACAAAGCGGGCAAAGCGATCAGGGCGGACGAACATGCGCACGCGCGGCCGGCCAATGAGGTTTGCCGCTCCACGAATAATGGGGGCGAGGATGTCTGCATTGGTCTGGAACAGCTCGTCTCGAGGCCAGCTTTCCAGAATACTGGTGATCGCCTTTTCGTTGTGGCTCCCCGAAACAGAATGAGTGATCTCCAAAACCTTCGCGCGCCGCTGGCGCAGCAGTGGAATGGTGCAGATAGAGGCGTGGTAAGCTTCTGAGGTGTAGAGGCCAAGAAAGCGGGTTTCGCCGGTCACCCGCCCTTCGGAGTCAAAGTGCTTAATGCCCACATAATCTGCCGGAACGCGTCTGTGGACGCGACTGACCAGGGTCGCTTTGGCCAAAATCAGCGGCTCAGGTTCGGCGAGAAAGGCGCCGATCTCCTTTGTCAGGAAGAGGGGCTCAGAGCCGGGGCGCAGGACGTTCAGGTCGAGATCTCTGAGAAGCCCGAGATTGGAGCCCTCGACAAAGTCCGGCTCCATGGGCAGCACCTGGCCGGTCTCATCGGTTTTGAAGCGGTATTCTCTTGCGCCCAGAAAAACGAAATGGTCGTCTGTCAGCCAGTTCAGGAAGGCGATTGCCTCCTCCTGGTATTCGGACGGAACCGTAACACTGCCGGTCAGCCGTTCGATGCCTTCCGCCATTTTATTCCGGAGAGTTTCGAAATCATCGGTGGCAAGGCGCACATCCCGGAGCGTCAGGACCACTTCGTCACACAACATCTGTGTTTCCGGTTCGGTCAGGTGTGGCAGATGAATTTGGATCAGCGACTGGAAGGCGCCGTCCATGCGTTCTACGATGGGGTGGAAGAGGGCGTCTGCCTGAACGCCCAGCGCTGAGCAGGCACCAAGCAGCGAGTCGACCAGAAAGGCGCAGTCCGGGCCCGTGACCTCTAGAATATGACCGCCCATGGCTTCGCGAATACGAAACCGTCGTTCATCCGGGTCGCCCAGTTGAGACCAGTCCCAGAGGGCCTGGCTCAGGTCTGGAAGTTCTGCTCTGAGATCAGAGAGGTTAGGGTCACTCTCCAGCTCAGCGAGCATGTGGTCATAGACACATTGAGCGGCGCTCGTAGCGGGGCCTTTGCTGCTGTGGGCAGGTAATTCGGTCATCTGCAACCTTCTGTGTACCTCTGCGGAGTTTAGTTCAGGAATGAGTCTGTCTTAATTCCACATGTCGGTTTAGTTGTATATGCAACGATTCTGTTATGGTTGAGGACAGGCGACGGTGAACGGGATCTGAAAAAGCTGAAATCGAAAGGAATTTCTTAGTATTTTCTGTACCATTGGGCATATGTCTTCGTATTCAGCGTCGCAAAAAGCGGGCAAGGGCCTGCCGCACGCCTGGTCGCACCGGTGTGTGCAGACCTCATCTCCAAGGAGGGGAGGACCGTGAAACGTCTCTGGCACTGGCCCATTGATCCCCTTGGGCGCACCGTTCGGCTGACCCTTGGTGAGAAGCGATGGAGTTTCGAGCCCATCACAATCCGGCCTTGGGTCTCCGATCTGGAGCTGGCGGCACTCGCGCCCGGTGCCACGGCACCGGCTTTCCTGGATACCGACGCCGAGATGCGGGTCACAGCCATTGGAAGCCTGGCGATCTGCGAGTACGTTGAGGAGGCCCAGAGCAGTCCGCGTTTGCTTCCCTTCGCCGCGGCTGAGCGCAGTGAGGCCCGACGGCTGTGGCAGTGGTCAGAGGAAAGCTTCGCAGGCATCAACAACACCTTGCTGGCGGAACGGATCTCTCAGTGGGTCCGGCGAGAGCAGGCACCGAACAGCGCCGCTTTGCGGCAGGGGGCTCATGCCCTGAAAAACCGTATGACCTTCCTCGACGCCCTTGCGGGGGAACGGACCTATCTTGCCGGGCGCAATCTGACCCTCGCCGACCTGTCCGTTGCGGCGCACTTGTCCGCCTATGATTATTTTGGCGATGTTCCGTGGGAACTCACTCCTGACCTGAAGGCCTGGTATGTGAGGATCAAGTCCAGACCCACATTTCGCCCCTTGCTCGCGGACCGGGTCGATAACGTCAAGCCGGTCAAGCATTATGTCGACCTCGACTTCTGACTTCAGGGCTCAGCTGACACTCAAGACACAGCGGCTTGGTTTCGATTGTGTTGGGATCTGCCGCGCCGACGAGGCGTGGTTGGCCTCTGATCGGCTCGAAAGATTCGTCGAGGCTGGCTATCACGGTCAGATGGGCTGGATGAAAGAGACGCTGTCGCGGCGGCGATCGCCCACAGCCCTGTGGCCTGAGGCCCGCTCCGCCGTGGTCGTCGGACTGAATTATGGTCCCTCTGATGACCCGATGTCCAAGTTGACTGAGCGCAGTCTGGGGAACATCTCTGTCTATGCTCAGGGCAAGGATTATCATGATGTTCTGAAGAAACGCCTCAAACAGCTGGCGCGGGACTTCGTGGCCGAGACGGGAGCCGAGGTTAAAGTCTTCGTCGATACCGCCCCCCTTATGGAAAAGCCATTGGCCCAAAAGGCCGGGCTCGGCTGGCAGGGTAAGCACACCAATCTTGTATCACGGGATCTTGGCGCCTGGCTGTTCCTCGGCGTGATGCTGACGAACGCTGATCTGGCCGTCGATGCTCCGGAAGTGGATCATTGTGGCTCTTGTCGAGCCTGTCTCGATATTTGCCCGACCGCTGCCTTTCCTGCCCCTTATCAGCTCGATGCGCGGCGATGTTTGTCCTACCTGACCATCGAGCATAAAGGCGTGATCCCCGTGGAATTCAGGACCGCCCTTGGAAATCGTATCTATGGTTGTGATGACTGTCTCGCGATCTGTCCGTGGAACAAATTTTCCCAGCTGGCGCGCCAGCAGGACCTTTGGGCGCGGGCGGAGCTGAAACGTCCGAACCTGGGGGACCTGTCCACCCTTGACGATGCCACGTTTCGCGAGATCTTTTCCGGATCTCCGGTGAAGCGGATCGGACGCAACCGATTTGTCCGCAATGTGTTGCTGGCCATCGCCAACAGCGCCGATCCGACACTGGTCGATCCCTATCTGTTGAACCGTCTGGAGGATCCGGATCCCGTGGTGCGCGGTGCAGCGGTCTGGGCACTGGCGCAGCTGGACCCATCCCGTTTCATGATTGAGCGCCCTCGCCATTTGACCCATGAAGGGGATCCGGAGGTCAGAGCTGAATGGCAAAGAGATCCCGCTCTGTGAGGCCCGGGCCCGCACGGCCAAAACGCGCCGGGACAGTGAGGGGCCTGTTGGGTTTTGTGGTGGGTGCTGTGGGGCTGGTTCATTTATACGCCTTGGTTCTGATCTGGGCGCCGGTGCCCGCAACCTTCACTATGCTTCAAAGCCGCATCGCAGGTCCTGATGTGGGGTATCTGTGGACGCCCTTAGAGGAGATGTCACCGCACTTGATTCGAGCCGTCATCGCGGGTGAGGACACGCGGTTCTGTGACCACTCCGGGATTGATCTTGATGCCATCGGCGAGGCACTGGCAGAACGACGGGCCAGCGGCCGGGTTCGTGGCGCATCAACACTCAGCCAGCAGACGGCAAAAAATGTGTTTCTCTGGAACGGGGGAGGATGGCTTCGAAAGGTGCCCGAGACCTGGTTTGCCGTCCTGATTGATGGTGTCTGGGGCAAGCGCCGGATCCTTGAAGTCTACCTCAACGTCGCCGAATGGGGTGACGGCCGATTTGGCGGGGAAGCTGCTGCTCGCCACTATTTTGGCAAGAGTGCAGCCGATCTCTCCCGTCTGGAGGCGTCGCGCCTAGCGGCTGTTCTGCCCAGTCCAAACCGGTGGAAGGCCGAGCCCCCGGGGCCCTATGTCCGGCGTCAGTCGGCCACGCTGAGACGCCGCATGGATGTCATCGAGCGCGACGGACTGGCCGCGTGCGTGCTGGACAGACGCTAAGGGGCTGGCGTCTGCCGGCGCCTCGCTTCTCGGATATCGCCCCGTAGAACAAGGAGCTCGATATTTTCCGCGTCTTGGTCGAGGGCCCGCTCCAGGTCCTCTTCTGCTCCCGAAAGGTCCGCGACGGCGAGTTTGGCCCGTGCGCGCAATCCAAGGGCCTCCGCATCATTGGGGACGAGGGCCAGCGCGGACGCCAGATCATCCATGCCGCCAAACCAGTTTTCCTGGGCGAGACGGGCTGCCGCCCGATCCTTGAACAGGTCCGCATCTGTCTGGGTCATATTCAAGGCCGCATCAAATGCGGTTTCGGCCGCCTCCGGGAGACCGGCTGAAAGCCAGGCATTGCCGGCCTGCGTCATGTAAAGGGAACGGTCTGTCAGGGTGATCGCATCCGGGGCATTGGCCAGGGCTTCGAGCCGCGCTGCGCCCTCCTCCAGCTCGTCAAGCGCGATCAGGGCAATGGCATTGCAGTAGCGGGCAAGGGGACGGTTGCCGGTGGCCAGCCAGACCAGACTGTCCTCGTAAGCCAGCTCCGCATCCGTTTCGATCTGCTCGATGCAGGTGTTCAGACGTATCTGTTCATCCCGCCGGTTCAGGATAATCGCCGACTGTGACACCGGCAGACCGGCCATCAGGAGGGCAATGAGTGACATAGTGCCAGCCTTTCAGTAGTGATAAGAGCGGCCTAACCCGTTGGCCGGATAAGGGCAAATGACAGATTTGACACACCCCCTGTTTCTGTTTGGTCCGGGATACAGCGCCCGGCGGCTGGCCCGCATCTGGTCGGGCTCGGTCTACGGTACGGTGCGACGCCCGGACAAGATGCCCGCTTTACAAGCCGATGGGATAAGGCCTGTCCTGCTTGGGGACGACGAGCCCGATCTGGCCGCCTGTTTGACGGGCGCTCATCTTGTCATATCCGCGCCTCCCGGACCGGATGGATGCCCCGCCTTGGCCTGTCTCCAGCGCCACATCAGGCTTCCGCGAAGTGTCACCTATCTGTCGACGACCGGCGTTTACGGTGACCGGCAAGGGGGGTGGGTCTTCGAGTGGAGCCAGACCACGCCGCAGACCCCACGATCGGAACGGCGTGTGGCCGCAGAGCAGGGCTGGCAGCAGTCGCGGCCCGACACGTGTGTGGTCCGCCTGCCCGGTATTTACGGACCTGGGCGGTCTGCAATTGATCGCGTCCGGGAGGGGACGGCGCGGCGGATCGTGAAGCCCGGTCAGGTGTTTTCAAGAATCCATGTGTCGGATCTCGCCTCAGGCCTTGTGGCACTGATCGAGGCCCGCGCCCAAGGTGTGTTCCACTTATGTGATGAAGGCCCCGCCCCGCCTCAGGATGTGACCCGGTTCGCCGCTGATCTCCTCGGCGTCGACCCCGGTCAGGAAATTCCGTTCGACGCGGCGGGCCTGTCCGAGATGGCGAGGGGCTTTTACAGCGAATGCAAAAGGGTCGCCAATGCGCGGATTAAGTCCGCCACGGGCTGGCGGCCTGCCTATCCGACCTATCGCGAAGGCCTTCGCGCCATTCTGAACGAAAGTGCGCCGGCTACGGCGTGATGATCACTTTGCCAACCACCTCCCGGTTCTGAAGCATCCGAAAACCATCAAGGGCCTGCTCGAGAGGCAGACATGCGTGAATATGGGGACGTGTTTTGCCCTGCCTGGCCCAGTCCCAGATCTGGCGGACATTTTCAGCCCCGCGTTCCGGAAACTGGCGTCCATATTCTCCGGCCCGGACGCCGACGACGGAGAAGCCCTTGATCAGCGGCATATTTGTCGGGACCGTTGCAATCCGGCCAGAGGTAAAACCAATGACCAGGAGACGCCCGTCAAAAGCTGTGCAGCGCACCGATTCGTCGAAGATATCGCCTCCCACGGGGTCGAAGACAACATCGGCACCACGCCCCCCGGTGAGTTCCTTCACCCGCTCTCGGAAGCCGCCTTGTGTGTTGATGACATGATCCGCGCCGTAGGCCCGAACCTGCTCCAGCTTGGCGTCAGTTCCACCAGTGGCAATCACCTGCGCGCCAAGCAGCTTGCCAACATCAACGGCCGCGAGGCCAACCCCGCCGCTGGCACCATGAACCAGAAGCGTATCCCCGGATTTGAGATGGCCTCGGCGGACCAGAGCCACATAGGCGGTGAGATAGGCTGCCGAATAAGACGCCGCTGCCTCAAAAGTCATATTGTCCGGCTTGGCCTGCAGGCCTGAGGCCGGAAGACGCGCATATTCGGCAAAGGCGCCGAACCGGGTACCGCCACAGACGGCGTCGCCGACAGAAAAGCCGGTGACGCCCTCTCCCATAGAATGGATCTCGCCCGAGACATCCATGCCGGGCGTGAATGGGGGATCCAGCTTTAGCTGGTATCTTCCCTGGCAAAGCAGAATGTCGGGGAAATTGACGCTGGCAGCGCGGACGCGGATCACCACTTCACCACGCCCCGGCTCCGGGACGGGGAGCTCTTTCACACTGACCCCTGACAAATCATCGGTGATGTTATGGCAGACAAGTGCCCTCATGTTCTCTGCTCCAATGCATGGATGACCATATCGGCGATCGCTTGGCACGCCAGATGTGCCGCGGGGGTGATGCCCATAAAGGCAACGAAACCGTGTGCGAGGCTGTCGAAACATTGAAACTGAACCGGCACGCCGGCGGCGTCGAGTTTGCGGGCGTACGCGGCACCATCATCGGTGAGGGGGTCAAAGCCTGCTGTGGCGATGACCGCCGGGGGCAAGCCCGCAAGCCGGGTGGTTTGAGCCGGCGATAATCTGGGGTCCGCGAGATCCATGGTTGTGTCCGGAAGGTAATGCGCTTTGAACCAGTCCATTGTTGCCGTTGAAAGCGGGTAGGTGTCGCCATAAACCAGCTGAGAGTCGAAGGGGGTCACAAAATCCGTGGCCGGATAGATCAGAAGCTGAAGGTCTGGCGGGGGTTTGCCTTGGCGGATCATCTTCTGCGTGATGACTGCGCTGAAATTGCCCCCCATACTGTCCCCGCCGACCATGGCGTGTCCGGAGACAGCGCCCAGGGCACCCGAATGGGCCAAGGTCCATTCATAGGCATCGATGCAGTCCTCCAGACCGGCGGGGAATGTGTGCTCGGGGGCCAGCCGGTAGTCTACCGA
>CAJXMY010000074.1 GCA_913056435.1 uncultured Hyphomonadaceae bacterium
GTCATAGCCAGGGGCAAGCTGGCCATGTTCGGTGATCGTGACGCCGCCGATGGCGATGGACAGCAGATCCCGGTCGGCCCTTTCGCCGGCCTTACCAACGGCCATGACGATCCGGCCCCAGTTGGCGTCGCTGGCCGCGAGGGCTGTCTTGACCAGAGGCGAGTTGGCAATGCTTCCGGCAATCCGTCTCGCGCCATCATCGTCTGCCGTGCCCTCGACATGAATGGTGATGAATTTGGTTGCGCCTTCCCCGTCCCGAACCACCTGCTGAGCCAGGTCGAGGCTGACCGCATCCAGCGCTTCGGCGAAGGCCGCGAGGCGTGGATCGTCGAGAGACTCGATCAGCGGGGCGCCGGAAGCGCCGGTGGCAAACACCATAAAGGTGTCCGAGGTCGAGGTGTCGCCGTCAACGGTAATCGCGTTGAAGCTGCGGGTCGTTGCCCGGCGCAGCAGGGCGTCCAGAACCGGGGCAGAGATGGCGGCATCGGTAAAGATGTAGGCCAGCATGGTGGCCATGTTCGGGGCAATCATGCCGGAACCCTTGGCGAGACCCACCAGGGTTACCGGGGTTGCGTCGATAAGGGTTTGCGCGCCCGCCCCCTTGGGAAAGGTGTCGGTGGTCATGAAGGCCCGGGCACAGGCAAGCCAGTCAGGCGGAGTCTGGCGCTCGACGAGGCCCGGAACCATGGTCGCGAGTCCCGCCGGATCGGACAGGGGCTCGCCAATGACACCGGTTGCGGCCAGAAAGCATTTGGACGGATCGACGCTCAGACTGGCGCTGAGTGCGCCCAGCGTGGCGTCATTTTTCAGTTTCCCCCGGGCGCCGGTGAAGGCATTGGAATTGCCGGCATTGACGATCAGGCTGCGCGCTTGCCCGGCACCCTGCTCGAGGGCGGCCCGACACCACCGGACATCCGCAGAGGCGGTTTGCGACCGGGTGAAGACCCCCGCGCAGCGCGTGCCCTGTGGGAAGGTGAACAGGAAGACATCATCCCGGTCGGGGTCACGGGCCCGGTAAAACCCATAACATCCGGTGGCCGCCAGCACGCCGGCGACAGGAGGCAGGTCCGGAAAGGACGCAGGGGCGAGGGGGGAAGGCGATGGCGTCATGGCGCAGGGGTTTCCGAGCTATCTGGATCTGACCCCGATCCGGTTGAGACGGGCCCGGTCTTGCGGGCAGGCGTGTCGCTGTCCCCGACCGGACGGGTGGCGGATGAATCGTCCCGAATGTCTGCAGCGGCCCGCAGGTCGCGCAGGACTTCACTGATCTGGCTCAGCGTCAGGAAGGTGATGATTTCGGGCCGCATCTCGGCCCGGGTCATAGGAGGGCGGGTCCGGCGTTCATCCACCCGCAGGACATGCCAGCCCTGTTCAGACTGGAAGATGGGGGACTGGGTTCCAGTCGGGGTGTTGGCGATGATTTCCGGAAAGGGGGCGGCCATGTCATTGGGACTGACCCAGCCGAAACTGCCGCCGTCGATCCGTGTCCGGATATCCTGCGACAGGCGCAAGGCGAGCTCGGTGAAGTCCGTCCCTGCCGCCAGCTGGTCGGCCACGGCCATCGCCTCTTCCTCGCTGGGCAGAAGAATGTGGCGAAGACGAACCTCGTCGTCGAGCTGCTGGAGCCTGACCTGCTCCCTGTACATCTCGTCAATCGCGGTTTCGGTCACGCCGGTGGTGACGAGATTTTCAACCAGAATATTGCCCAGAAGTCTTTCCCGTCCGGCCGCGAGCCGGCGCTGGGCCGAGATGCCCTGGTCGAGACCGCGCCGAACCGCTTCCTGGGCCAGAAGTCTCTGATCAATCAGCTGATCGAGGACTGGCCTGAAATCCGGGTGGTCGCGGCCAAAGGTCTCGCCGGACGTGATCCGCCCCTGAGCAATGGCCTCCAGTTCAACATCCACGAGATAGATCGGGTCCTCATTCACCCAGGCCGCGGAGACGGCCTCGACGCCGGCGGGGCTGCTGGAAGACGGGGCCTGTTCACCACAGCCTGAGAGCAGGAGGGCGAGACCACCGCTGATCAGGATGCTGCGTGCCATCCGGAAAAAGGGCATATTGTGGAGCCTCCGCAGTGTTGCGTGAATTGACACGCTGCGATGGCGTTCTTAAGTCGCCAAGGGCGATCGGTCGAGGATCTTTTGCCGGTCATGTATTCCGCGTGTGCGGGTGGACTTTGTTAAGATGTCCATGTGCAGAACGCTGCAGACATTCAGGTGGTTTCGTCTCTCATGCTGTCCTTTGCCCAGAAGATTTTTGGTTCTGTCAACGACCGCAAGCTCAAGCCATTGCGCCAGCGTATTCCCGCAATCAACGCATTGGAAGCGACCATGCAGGAGCTCTCTGACGCGGCGCTGACCGCGAAAACAGAGGAGTTCCGGACCCGTCTGGCGGCCGGCGAGACCCTCGATGACCTCCTCGTGGAGGCCTTTGCGGTTGTTCGCGAGGCGGCCAAACGTACGCTGGGCATGCGGCATTTTGATGTGCAGCTTCTGGGCGGTATGGTCCTGCATTCCGGGGCGATTGCTGAAATGCGCACAGGTGAGGGCAAAACACTGGTGGCCACCCTGCCGGTCTATCTGAATGCCCTGGCTGGACAGGGCGTTCATGTCGTCACGGTCAACGATTATCTGGCGACGCGCGACGCGGAGTGGATGGGCACCATTTACAGTTTCCTCGGCATGACCACGGGGATTATCAAGCAGGGCCTGAGCGACGCGGAGCGCAAGGCCGCCTATGCCGCCGACATCACCTACGGCACCAATAATGAGTTCGGCTTCGATTATCTGCGCGACAATATGAAGTATTCGCTGGAGCAGATGGCGCAGCGGGGCCACGCATTTGCCATTATCGATGAAGTTGACTCCATCCTGATCGACGAGGCTCGGACCCCCCTGATCATTTCGGGTCCAACGGATGACCGGTCGGAACTGTATCGCACGATCGACACCCTGATCCCCCTTCTGGAGGACGAGCACCATATCGATCTCGACGAAAAAATGCGGACCGTCGTTTTCACCGAGGACGGCCTTGAGCTGATGGAGCGGGAGCTGTCTGAACGCGGGCTGCTGGAAGGGTCTCTCTGGGATCCGGCCAATGTGTCCCTGGTCCATCATTCCAACCAGGCGCTGAAAGCGCATAAATTGTTTCATCGTGACAAGGACTACATCGTCAAGGACAGCCAGGTCATGCTGATCGACGAGTTTACCGGGCGAATGATGGATGGACGGCGGCTGTCAGAGGGTCTGCATCAGGCCATCGAGGCCAAGGAAGATGTCGATATCAAGCCTGAAAACCAGACGCTCGCCTCGATCACCTTCCAGAATTATTTCCGCCTCTATGACAAGCTGGCCGGGATGACCGGCACGGCCATGACCGAGGCGTCAGAATTTGCCGATATCTATTCCCTGACCACGTTTGAGCTGCCCACCAACAAGCCGATCCAGAGAATTGATGAAGACGATGTCGTCTACCGGCTGGCCTCCGCCAAGTACAAGGATATCGTCGAAGAGGTCCGGGCCGCCCGGGAGAAGGGCCAGCCTGTCCTGCTGGGCACGGCCTCGATCGAGAAATCAGAAATCGTGTCGACATTCCTGTCGGCGGCAAAGATTCCTCACAAAGTCCTCAATGCGCGCCATCATGCGCAGGAGGCCGAGATCGTGGCGGATGCCGGTGTTCCTGGGGCCGTAACGGTGGCGACAAATATGGCAGGTCGCGGAACGGACATCCAGCTGGGCGGTAATCTGGACATGCGCCTGAGCAAGGCGGTGGCGGCGCATGAAACGAAAACGGGGGCCGCTCCAAGCCCTGAGGAAACAGAGGCTCTGCGCGAGGCGCTGAAGGCCGAGATTGACGCCGCGAAGACCACGGCGCTGGAGGCTGGGGGGCTTTATGTGCTGGGCACGGAGCGCCATGAGAGCCGTCGCATCGACAACCAGTTGCGGGGACGGACGGGCCGCCAGGGGGACCCCGGCAAATCGAAATTCTTCATTTCCGTTGAAGATGACCTGATGCGGGTGTTCGCAGCCGACCGCCTGAACTCGATCATGAAAGGACTGGGCATCAGAGAGGATGAGGGCATCACCCATCCCTGGATGAACAAGGCGATCGAGACCTCGCAAAAGAAGATCGAGCAGCGCAATTTTGAGATTCGCAAGAACGTCCTGAAGTATGACGACGTCATCAATGACCAGCGCAAGGTCATTTTTGAACAGCGTAAGGAATTCATGCATGCCAGCTCTGTTCAGGATGAAATCAACGACATGCGCGAGCAGGTCATTGACGGCATCGTCTCGGCCCACATGCCGGAAAAAGCCCATGCTGAGCTATGGGATGTTGATGGGCTGACGCTCAGGTGCCGCGAGCTTCTGGGCCTTGATCTGCCGCTCGCGGAGTGGGCGGCGGAGGAGGGCGTGGCCAATGCGGAGATTGCTGCGCGCGTCCTCGAACGGGCTGCGGCGGCCTATGACCAGAAGGTTGCCGCCGCGCCAGAAGGGCAGTTCAGACTGATCGAGAAGCAAATCCTTCTGCAGGTTCTGGACGGGCGCTGGCGCCAGCATTTGCAGCAGATCGACCAGCTGCGGTCTGTTATTCATCTGCGGTCATACGGTCAGCGCGATCCGCTGAACGAGTTCAAAAGCGAAGCGTTCAAGCTGTTTTATGATATGCTGTCAGAGCTGCGCCTGGAGGTCACGCGCTGGCTGATGAATGCCCAACTTCAGCCTCCGCCACCGCAGCAGCCGCTGTCTGTCCCCAAATCACAGATCTTTGAAACGCATCTCGATCCGGATACCGGCCTGAACGAACGCCGGACGTCTGACCCGGCTCTGGCCCAGGCGGCCCCCAATGCGCCCCTGGCGCAGGCGGAGCAGGATTGGTCCCGGACGCCCCGAAACGCGCCCTGTCCCTGCGGTTCCGGGAAGAAATTCAAGCATTGCCATGGGGCTTTGACCGCTCGGCCCCGGAATTCTTAGTCCGGCCGCGGACTGAAGATCAGATCCGGATCTGCCTGGAGGTGCTGCGCCACATAAGTGCGCATGGCGCCCGTGACACAAACGGGATCTCCGTCAAGCGCCTCGGACGGAATGACCGGACCGAAAGTCATGTCGAAGGGGCTGTTCTTCTTGTTGAGAAGTTCGTGGAACAAAGTGATGTCACGCAACTCTCCGTTCACGTCAGACAAAAAGTGATACAGCCAGGAATTGCGAGCCCGCAGGTTGAGCGGCTGAATCGGCGCGCGGTGTTTTCTGGCAAGGCTTATCGCGGTTGACATCCAGTCCTGTTCGGTCAGGACGCCATTGACCTTCTTGGCGAGTTTGCCGGAGGGAAAAATGATGATGCATTTTTCCTCCGCAAAGGCGGTTTTCGCGCGGCGCAGCGTCTCCCGCGTTTTTGCGGGCGTGCGTTTTTCGGTGACCCACTCGACCGGGATGATCACATCGGAGAATTTCGGGCTCACCCGGATCGCATCTGCATTGGCGAAGAAGACAAGGTCCCGACGGACCTGCCTGAGTGCATCCCACACCGCGACTCCGTCGGCGAGGCCCGTTGGATGGTTGGCGACGACAACCAGACGTCCTTCCCTCGGCATACGTTCGATGTTGTTCAGGGTGAGGTCGACCCTCAGTTCCTCGGCGAGGTGGTCGAAGGAGTCCTGCCCCCGGAGCGTCCTGAGATAATCGGCTGTGCGCCGGGCCTTGCCATAGCCGAGCGTGGCATACAGGGCCGGTCGGACCAGAGGCCAGGACCAGTGTGCGGCGAAGGTTGGGCAGCGCTCCTTGATCAGGACATCGATGATGTGATCGTCCGTGTCAGCCAGCCCTTCCAGGAACGCGGACTCCGCACCGACTTGTTGAGGGATCTGTTCCATCGATGACTCCGCTGGCCCCGGCTGACCGGACCCCGAAATCTAGCACAGCTTTCTTTCTCTTGGCGAGATCAGGATCTGCATCGAAGAAAAGTCCAAATTTCAATACTTTGGTCATCTCTGCTTTACCAAGCTGAAAGTCCCTCGTGGCAATATGGAGATGTTGCAGGGGACTGACCGGTTCCTGAGCGCGTCCAGTAACGTAATGAGGAAAACAATATGAAGGTTCTCTGGGTCGAAGACCACCAGCCCGTTTCTGACATTCTTGCAGTCGCAGCTGAAAAAGCCGCGCGGGCCAGAGTTCCAGTGGACCTTGTTCTGGCCTCCACGCTGATGGAAGCGGAGCGGCGTCTGCGTCTTGAGCGCTTCGACCTCGTCATGCTGGACCTGACGCTGCCCGACAGTCATGATGGCGACATGACCATCGCCCGCGTGGCCAATATGGGCAAACACCGGATTGCGGTCTGCTCTGCGATGCCCGAGCGGGACACTGCCGTTGCCACGGCCTTGCGCTGCGGCTGCAATATTGCGCCCGAGGCCGTGTTTAAGGCCAAGCTGCCGCTCAATCGGTTCGTCCAGCGGGCCGAGACCTTCTATGATTTCCTGCTGGACCAGATGCCACGCCCCGCGGCTGACATCAGCGTTGCCGCTTAAGGCCTGAAAGCGTCACGCGTACAATTAAGCATTGCACTTAAGGGCCGGACGTGCGAAGGCGACGCCGGGCCAGCTCTCCCCAACGAGGGCCAGCCTATCTGTAAGGATAGGAGATAAACAGATGTCATTTGATGCCGCCAAGCCGGACCTGCGTCCCGGCTGTCCGCACTTTTCGTCCGGACCGACTGCCAAGCGTCCGGGCTTCAGCCTCAGTCAACTTGAAACCGCGGCGCTCGGCCGCTCCCATCGCTCAGCCTTTGCAAAGGCCAAGCTGAAGCAGGCCATTGACCGGACAAAAACCGTCCTCGGTCTTCCCGATGATTATCGGGTCGCGATCGTTCCGGCCTCCGATACCGGGGCTGTGGAAATGTGCATGTGGTCCATGCTGGGTGCCCGGGCGACGGATATCTTTGCCTGGGAAAGCTTCGGCAAGGATTGGGTGACAGACGCGGTCAGTGAGCTGAAGCTGCCAGACTGTGAGATCCATGTTGGCGATTATGGTGTTTTGCCTGATTTCGCGAAAGCCCGCGATGATGCTGACATCGTGTTTACGTGGAACGGCACGACCTCCGGCGCACGTGTTCTCAATGCCGACTGGATCAAGCCAAACCCAGACCGGATCGTCATTTGCGATGCCACCTCGGCGGTTTTTGCGCAGGATATCGAGTGGGATAAGCTCGATGTGGTGACCTATTCCTGGCAGAAGGTCATCGGGGGTGAGGCGGCCCATGGCATGCTCATCCTGTCACCCAATGCCGTGGCCCGTCTGGAAAGCTATGTGCCCGACCGTCCCCTGCCGAAGATCTTCCGCATGACCAAGGCTGGCAAATTGAATGAGGACCTGTTTCAGGGATCCACCATCAACACGCCGTCGCTTCTGTGCACGGAGGACTATCTGGCCGCGCTGGACTGGGCGGAGTCGCTTGGCGGATACGAGGCGCTCAAAGCCCGGTCAGACCGGTCGCTGGAGATCCTTTCAGCCTGGGTTGCGCGGACCGATTGGGTGGAGTTTCTGTGTCCGGATGCGTCGGTTCGGTCCAATACGGGTGTCACGTTCAAAATTGTTCAGCCCCAGATTGCCGGCATGGAAGAGGCCGAGCAGCGGGCCTTCGTCAAGCGCATGATGAAGCGCCTTGAGGACGAGGATGCCTGCTTTGACGCCGCGGGCTATGCGAAAGCGCCTCCGGGCCTGCGCATCTGGTGTGGCGCCACCGTTGAGCCGGACGATGTGGCGAAGCTAACTCCGTGGCTGGACTGGGCGTTCGCCCAGGAACTCGCAAACATTTAAGTCTTTCCCCAAATTCCGCCGGACAGGCTGGCAGCATGTCTGCCGCCTCCGGCTCTGTTCAGGATATTCAACATGCCAAAAGTTCTAATCGCCGACTCGCTGTCTCCTGCCGCAGTCGAGATCTTTCACAATCATGGTCTGGAGACCGAGACCAAAGTGGGCCTCAGCAAAGAGGAGTTGATCGCCGAGATCCCCGCCTATGATGGCCTTGTGGTTCGTTCGGCGTGCAAGCCGGATGCGGATGTGATCGCCGCCGCGCCCCGGCTCAAAGTGATTGGCCGGGCGGGGATCGGCGTCGATAATATCGACATCAAAGCCGCTACGGCCCATGGCGTTGTTGTGATGAACACGCCGTTCGGCAATGCGGTAACCACGGCGGAGCATGCGATCGCCATGATGTTTGCTGCGGCCCGCCAGATCCCTGCAGCGAATGCGGGAACACAGGCAGGTGACTGGCCCAAGAAGGCCTTCATGGGCACCGAATTGTCCTACAAGACGCTCGGTCTGATCGGGTGCGGCAATATTGGTGCCCGGGTGGCCGAGCGCGCCAAGGGACTGTGCATGAAGGTCCTCGCCTTTGACCCCTTCCTGACGGAGGAACGCGCCATTGATCTGGGCGTGGAAAAAGCCGAGGCGCTGGACACGCTTCTGAGCCGGGCTGATGTCATCACCCTGCATACCCCTCTGACGGACAAGACCCGCAATATTCTGTCCCGTGACGCTCTGGCCCGGACCAAAAAAGGCGTGATCATCGTCAACTGTGCCCGCGGCGGGCTGGTTGATGAAGCGGCCGTGGCGGATGGCCTGAAGGCCGGCCACATCGGCGCAGCAGCCTTTGACGTGTTTGAGGTCGAGCCTGCCAAGACCAATGTTCTGTTCGGCGCTCCGAATTTTATCGCCACGCCGCATCTGGGCGCGGCGACAAGCGAAGCCCAGGAGAATGTGGCCCTGCAGGTGGCTGAGCAGATGTCGGATTATCTGCTCACCGGCGCTGTGACCAATGCCCTGAACATGCCGTCGATCACGGCGGATGAGGCGCCGCGGTTGAAGCCGTTCGCCGTGCTGGCGGAAAAGCTGGGCCTGTTTGCGGGCCAGATCAGCGACTTCGGCTTTGAGG
>CAJXMY010000075.1 GCA_913056435.1 uncultured Hyphomonadaceae bacterium
CGCTTCATGAACGGCGTGCTCACCGTTCACTCCCACAGCCAGGGCGTGGAGCTTCTCAAGCTGGCCCTTGCCGATGCGCTGGACCTGAGCCCGGAGCAGGTGCACGTGATCCACGCAGAGGGCGCAGGCTGCTACGGGCACAACGGTGCGGACGACGTGGCGCTGGACGCCGCCGTGCTGGCCATGGCTGTGGCGGCGCCGATTGGCCTGATGTCGGCCATTTACCTGTCAGAATATGCCAGCCCCCGGCTGCGGGCCTGGGTCAAACCGGTTCTGGAGTTGCTGGCAGGCATACCCACAGTTGTCTATGGCTTCTTTGCGGCCCTCATCCTCGCACCTGTGATCCGGTCCGGCGCGGAGTGGGTGAATGCCCTGCCCTTTGTGCCAGATGGCTTCCTCGCCGCTCAACCGCAAAGCGCGCTGGCCGCGGGGCTGATCATGGGAATCATGATCATTCCCTTTGTCTCGTCCTTGTCCGATGACATCATCCAGGCGGTTCCCCAAACCCTCAGAGATGGCGCGCTCGCCGTCGGGTCCACCCGGTCCGAGACCATCAAGCAGGTTGTTTTGCCGGCGGCCCTGCCCGGGATCATCGCCTCCTTTCTGCTTGCCGTGTCGCGGGCCATCGGGGAAACCATGATCGTCGTCATGGCGGCCGGGCAGCGCGCTCAGATCACCCTGGATCCCACCTCGGATCTCACAACGGTCACCGCACAAATCGTTGCGCTGCTGACCGGTGACACGGAATTTGACAGTGCAAAGACCCTGTCGGCTTTCGCCCTCGGTTTCCTGCTCTTCGCCGTCACCCTGATCTTCAACCTCATCGCCTTGCGCATCGTTCGCCGCTATCAGGAAAAATATGACTGATCGGGTTTCCTCTTACGACGCCGTTCCGGGTGCGTTCGCTCACCCCGAGGCTCTTCGGCGGCTGAAACAGCGCCATGCTGCCGAACGCCGGTTCAGACTATATGGGCTTACCGCCATTGGGGTGTCGATCCTGGCGCTTCTGATCCTGCTGGCGACCATAAGTCTTCAGGCCCGGTCCGCTTTTACCCGCCATGTCATTGCCTTTGACCTGACGCTCGACGCCGCGCAGATTGCCCCGGATGGCATTGAGCGGCCTGAATTGATCGCCAGCAATCTGAGCGGGTTTAACCAGCTGGTACAACAGGCTCTGCGCGATCGCTTCCCGCATTACACCGACCAGCTCGCCTTAAGACGGGAACTCTATGGACTGGTCCCCCGGCTGGGCGTGCTGTCCATGGCTCGTGAGGTCAGGGATCATCCGGAATGGATAGGGTCCCAAAGGCGCCTCCGGGTGGTTCTGTCTGACGATCTGGATCTGTTCCTGAAAGGCGGCATTACGGGCCGGGCGTCGTTGAGCCTGACCGGACAGGCGACCTTCATTAGCCTTGAGAATGAGGATATTGGTCTTCGCGACGGGTCCGGGCAGGCCTTTGAGAGCTTGAAAACCGCTCTGGCGTCTCCGTCAGCAGCCTGGCCGACGGTCCTCATCCGCGCCCAGGACAGCTGGTTCAAACTTATCGGCCAGGAAGGGGAGGTGCTGCGGCTCCATCATCTGGCAGGGCCGCTTCCGGCGGCCGGTCAACCGGTCCCGGGTTTTGTCACGGCGCTGCTGCTGGCGACGCCGGAAGCCAACCGCACCATCACAGATCACCAGGTCGCCTGGACGCTGCTCCTTCAGGGGCAGGGGGCGATTGACCGCGTGCTCAACCTGTCACTGCTGACCCATGCAGACAGCACCTATCCCGAGTTGGCCGGCGCCGCCGCCGCCCTCTTCGGCTCTGTGTTCACCATGCTTGTGACCGCCCTGTTCGCCCTGCCGGTGGGGATCCTCGCGGCTCTGTATCTGGAAGAATTCGCGCCCCGCAACCGGCTGACCGGCCTCATTGAAGTCAACATCAACAACCTTGCGGCGGTGCCCTCAATCATTTTTGGCCTGCTGGGTGCAGCCGTGTTGCTCAAGACCCTCGGCCTGCCGCGCTCGGTCCCCTTTGTCGGGGGTCTGGTGCTGGGCCTGCTGGTCCTGCCAACGGTCATCATCGCCTCGCGCGCGGCCCTGAGGGCGGTGCCGCAAACCGTTCGCACAGCGGCGCTGGGTCTGGGCGCCTCAAAAATGCAGACCGTGTTCCACCACACCCTGCCTCTGGCCATGCCCGGGATCACGACCGGGGCGATCATCGCCATGGCCCGAGCCCTGGGGGAAACCGCCCCGCTTCTGCTGATCGGCATGGTGGCCTTTGTCAACGATGTGCCCAGTGGGCC
The DNA here is from genome assembly GCA_913056435.1 of uncultured Hyphomonadaceae bacterium. Lineage (GTDB taxonomy): Bacteria > Pseudomonadota > Alphaproteobacteria > Caulobacterales > Hyphomonadaceae > Henriciella. The sequence continues at coordinate 2,287 of CAJXMY010000075.1, forward strand.
CGGCGACGAATCTACGGTGCTGCCCGTCCTGATCTATAAATGGTTCTCTGGCGCCGAACGGGCCTGGGAACCAATGACCTCCGCCGTCATTCTGGTGCTGCTCTGCATCCTGATCCTGATGAACCTCGCCGCGGTTCTCACGCGACGGCATTTCGAAAAGAAATGGTAGATATGGATATATCCTCCCCCATGCCCGACATCAAAATCGACTGCCGCCATGTCGATGTCTTCTATGATCAGGAACAGGCGATTTTTGACGTCTCCATCGGCATACCGGACCGGGCGGTCACCGCGTTTATCGGACCCTCCGGCTGTGGAAAATCCACCTTTCTGCGGTGTCTCAACCGCATGAATGACACCATTGACGGGGCCCGGGTCGAGGGGGAGATCGTGATGGACGGGGCGAATATCAACGACCGTAAAATTGACCCGGTCCTGCTGCGGTCAAAAGTCGGCATGGTGTTCCAGAAACCCAACCCCTTTCCGAAATCAATCTATGACAATATTGCCTACGGGGTCCGGATTCACGGCCTCGCCGCCGACCGCACCGAGCTGGACGCGATCGTGCAGCACGCCCTGCGCCGGGCAGGTCTGTGGGACGAGGTCAAAGACCGCCTCAGCCAGCCCGGAACCAGCCTGTCCGGCGGACAGCAGCAGCGGCTGTGCATCGCCCGCGCCATTGCCATCCGGCCCGAAGTGATCCTGATGGATGAGCCCTGCTCGGCCCTCGACCCCATTGCCACAGCCCGGATCGAGGAGCTGATTGATGAACTGCGCGAGCGGTTTTGCATCGTGATCGTGACCCACTCGATGCAGCAGGCCGCCCGCGTGTCACAACACACCGCCTTCTTCAATCTGGGCCAGCTGATTGAAATCGGCGAAACCGAAACGCTCTTCACCAACCCGGTGGAGCCGAAAACACAGGATTACATCACCGGCCGCTTCGGCTAGGATGACCATCACAATGACCACACATATTGTCACCTCTTTTTCCGATGAGCTCGAAAACCTCTCCGCCAGCCTGATGGAAATGGGCGGCCTCGCCGAGGCCATGATCCGTGATGCCTGCCGGGCCGTCACCGTCCAGGATCACAGCCTCGCCCGGCACGTCATACAGCGTAATCTGGACATGCAGCAGATGCAGAGTGACTGCGAGCGCAATGTTGTCCGTCTTCTGGCCCTGCGTCAGCCCATGGCGTCTGACCTGCGCATGGTCATCGGGGCCATCAAACTTGCCGGCACGATTGAGCGGATCGGAAATCTGTCGAAGAACATCGCCAATCGAAGCCTCGCCATTGATGAAACGGATCATCGCGGTGCTCTGCGCGGTATCGGACGGATGGGCCAGGCAGTGTCCCGGCAATTACAAACCGCGCTCGACGCCTACAGCCGCCGAGACGCCCGGGCCGCCGTCGCCGTTGTCGATCAGGACGATGATATTGACAGCCACTATAACGCGCTGCTGCGGGCCATGCTGGTCTATATGATGGAAGATCCCGAGCAGCTGGATGCCCGGTCAAATTTGCTGTTCATCGTCAAGAATCTGGAGCGTATTGGCGATCACTGCACCGGCATCGCAAGAGTGGTGCATTTCATCGTCACCGGCGACCAGTTGGCCACCCGGACAGAGACGGCCAGGCGTCAGGCCACCCTGGGTCAGGAAGGTTAGGACATGAAACCTTTTATCATCATTGCCGAGGATGAACCCGCCGTCTCGGAACTCCTGCGATACAATCTGGAGGCACAAGGCTATGAAACCGCCATTGCCCGCGATGGCGACGAGGCCTTGCTGCTCATCGAAGAACGGACACCGGACCTGATCCTGCTCGACTGGATGCTGCCCAGGGTGTCCGGCATCGAGATCTGCCGGCGCGTGCGCTCCCGCACCGATTTGGCCAATCTGCCCATCATCATGCTGACAGCAAAAACAGAAGAAGCGGACCGGGTCCGCGGGCTTGAAATGGGCGCGGATGACTACGTCACCAAGCCGTTCTCAACCAATGAGCTGATCGCCCGCGTCAAGGCGGTCCTGCGCCGGATCCGGCCGGCCCTGGTCCATGACATGATCCATGTCGGGGATATCTCGATTGACCGGACGACGCATTCGGTCACCCGGAATGGACAACATATTCACCTCGGACCGACAGAGTTCCGCCTGCTGGAATACTTCGCCCAACACCCCAAACGGGTTTTCTCCCGCGAACAGCTGCTGGACGGCGTCTGGGGGTCGGATGTCTATGTTGAAGCCCGCACTGTGGACGTTCACGTCGGACGCCTGCGCAAGGCCCTGATGAGTGAAGGCGGCGACAATCCGATCCGGACGGTTCGGTCTGCCGGGTACAGCCTGCGCGGCAGTTAGGGCTTCGGCCGCGCCTGGTGAAACCGCCAGGCCGACCCGATAATGGTCTCCAGATCAGAGACCCGGCACGAAAAGCCCAGTTCGGACTGGGCAAGGCTTGTATCCGCGAACAGGCTGGGGGGGTCTCCCGGTCGCCTCGGCCCATAGCTCAGAGGAACCTTCAGACCCGTGACCGCCTCCGCCGTGTCGATGATCTGCCGCACTGAATAACCGTGGCCCGTGCCCAGATTGAACCGGGCACTGCCGCCACCCCTGAACAGGCGTTCCAGGGCAAGAGCGTGGCCATGGGCGAGATCTTCGACATGGATATAATCGCGAATGCAGGTCCCGTCCGGCGTGTCATAGTCGGTTCCAAACACGCTGAAATCATCGATTTCACCGCTCAGCGCCATCAGCACCCGGGGAATCAGATGGGTCTCGGGATCATGCTCCTCTCCGATCTCGCCGTCGCGGTCAGCGCCGCAGGCATTGAAATATCGCAAAGAGATGGATCTGATGCCGAAAGCCCGGTCATAATCGTCCAGAATTGTCTCAATCATCAGCTTGGACCGACCATAAGGGTTGATCGGGTTTTGCGGTGTGGATTCCCGGATCGGCAGGTCATCCGGGGCCCCATATGTGGCGCAGGTGGACGAGAAGACGATCTTATCGAGGCCCGTGGCGCGCATGGCTTCCAGAAGGCTCAGCGTCCCGCCAACATTGTTGAGGTAATATTTCGCGGGATCGCGCACCGACTCGCCGACATAGGACCAGGCCGCAAAATGCACCACAGCCTGGGGCTGGTGGGTTTCGATCACGGCTTTTAACCTGTCGGTGTCGGCAAGATCACCGACTTCCAGCGGCCCCCATTTAACGGCATGTTCATGGCCATAGACCATATTGTCATAGGTCACCGGGAGATAGCCGAGCCCAGCCAACCATTTGCATGTATGACTGCCGATATAGCCTGCCCCACCAGTTACCAGAACGGTTTTTTGCGATGTCATCACACTGTCTCCCGCTGCCGGCTTATCTGGCCGGATGTGGTGCCCAGAGGGCTGATCCCGTCTGTGCCAAGTCGCTGATGAGCAATCAAGGGACCAATACCATCTTTTCGCGTCGCCCGGTCCTCCCGGGCTCGACACCCGGGTCACACACGGCCACCGCCAGCCCTCCCGAACACCCGGCATGAGCCGTCCGGCAGAACCCCCAATGGCCAAGGCCCCTGCACCAGATGCCGAAAGCATTCTGGTCATCGTCCCGGCTCTTAACGAAGCCGGGCATATTGAGGCCTGCCTGAACAGCCTGCTGGGTGACAGCTCGTGGAGCGCCGTTCTGCCCTGCATCGTCGCCGACGGGGGAAGCACCGATGAAACCCGGGCGATCGTTAAGACCCTCGCCTCCCGATATCCGCGCCTGCGCCTGGTTGACAATCCTGACCGCCTGCAGGGAGCCGGCACCAATCTCGCGGTCGCCCTTGGCGCAACAGAGGCCACCCGGATTCTGGTTCGCTGCGACGCCCACGCCACATACCCCCCGGGCTTTGTCCGCGGCATCACCGAATGTCTGGACCAGACCGGGGCCGACTCCGTGGTCATCCCGATGGACTCCATCGGCCAGTCCTGTTTCGGACGGGCCAATGCCTGGATCGTGGACACCCCCTTGGGCAACGGCGGCGCAGCTCACCGGGGCGGCCAGCTGTCCGGATGGATCGATCATGGCCACCATGCGGGGTTTACCCGACAGAGCTTTGAGACCGTAGGGGGCTATGATCCGGCCTTTTCTCACAATGAAGACGCCGAATACGATCTGCGCCTGACGCGATCTGGAGGCAAAATCTGGTTGGCGGCCCCGCTGCGGATCGACTATGTGGCGCGCGGGACACCGGGCGGTTTGGCCAGACAATATTTCAATTATGGCCGCGGACGCGCCCGGACGCAGGCCAAGCATGGCCAGACCCTCAAGCCTCGCCAGACCCTGCCCGTTCTGGCGCTTTTCGGACTGAGCCTGGGGACAGTCATGGCCCCCTTCTTCCCCGTGGCCCTGCTGCTGCCCGGCGCCTATGTCGGCCTTCTGCTGGCCGCTTCGGTCCTCATGGCGACAAAGCACCGCTCTGCCTGCGGCTTGCTGTGTGGGCTCGCAGCCGGCATTATGCACATGAGCTGGGCGGCTGGTTATCTGGTCGAACGGGCACGTCGGGGAACACCGAACGAGGAACGATGACGCGACCCTTCTCAATTTCGGATCTGAAACAGCTGTGGCATCTCACCCGTCGACAGGCCGTCTCCCTGCCGCGTCGCGCCGGGGGCCTCGCCGCCACGGTCTGGAACTGGGGAGACCAGGCCCTGTCCGGCCCGTGGGCGCGGATCAGGACCCTCCTCGGCGGTGCGTCCGGGCCATCTGTCGATCTGGGTCAGCTTACCGCAACCAGCTGGCATGGCCGCACCTTGCCCAATCATCGGGAGGCCAAGCCCGCTGCGCGGGAATGCCTTTATGCCATTGGGGATATTCATGGCCGCGCAGACCTGCTGGAGGCCTTGCTGGACAAGATCGACGCAGATGTTGCGAACCTGCCCAAAGGGCTCCGGAAACGCCTGATTTTTCTCGGCGATTATATCGACCGCGGCCCGGCCTCCCGACAGGTGATCGACATCCTCGTCAGCCGGCGACTGCAACGCTTCAGGCCTGTTTTCCTGGCCGGCAACCATGAGGACGCTCTGTTCCGGTTTCAGGCGGATGCGCATTTCGGGGCAGAGTGGCTGCATTATGGTGGCGGCGAGACCCTGGCCTCTTACGGCGTGCTTCCTGCAGGCACCCGGCAGCTGAAAGACGCCCAATTGGCGGAGGCCTGGCGCGCCTTGCAGGACGCCATGCCTGCCCGTCACAAAGCCTTCTTCAACAACCTGTCCTTTCGTCACACGAGCGGGGACTACACTTTCGTGCACGCCGGCCTCAGGCCTGGCGTCGCTTTGCCAGACCAGTCTCCTCAGGACATGATGTGGATCCGCGAGACCTTCCTCTCAGACCCGAAACCCTTCCCGCATATGGTCGTGCACGGCCACACACCGACCGAGGCGCCCTACAGCGATGATCGCCGGATCGGACTGGATACGGGGGCTTACGCAACAGGTGTATTGACCGCTGCCAGATTGTTCGGCACCGATATCAGGATAATCGCGACCTCGCCGTCTTCTCAACGGACGTGACACCCGCCCCAGTCCAAACCTGACCTGTCTCAGGAATAAGGAACTCTGCAGATGATCCGACAGCCCTGCCTTGCCCTTGTCGCCAGCCTCGCCCTCCTCGCCACCGCCTGTCAGTCCGGCCCGGCCGCGCCATTGACACGAGACGCAGGGGCAGAAAACACGGTCCGGGCCAACCCCACCTACCGGCTGGGGTCAGGAGACCAGTTGCGCGTCACGGTTTTTGGTCAGCCAGACCTGACCGGCGAGTTCGACGTCGATGGAACCGGGGTGATCTCAATGTCCTCGACGGTAAAGGGGCCGTCGATGATCCGAGGGTCGGGTTTGAAGTAGGTGGAGGGAATGGATGGATTGTCAAAGGCGTAGGAGAAGACCTTGCGAATCGCCGCCATGGCCTGGGCATTGGCATAAACAGGAAAGGAGCCTCCCAGTTGCTGACTGAAACGCCGACAGTCGTCCATGCCCATGATGTGATCCGCGTGAGCATGGGTGATCAAGACGGCATCCACCATCCCAATCCCTTCCCTGAGACACTGAAGTCGCATCTCGGGTGTGGTGTCGATGAGCAGGCGGACGCGGTCGGTTTCGACAAGGATGGATGGGCGCGTTCGATGGTTCTTGGGGTTGGCAAGGAATGCCTCAGGATAGGTGGCGCCGATCACCGGTACTCCCATGGAGGTTCCGGAACCCAAAACCACCACTCTCAAGCTGCGCGACTTCATTATCAGCCTCATCAAGCTTATGGGTCTCATAAGTGTATCTGATGTAACCCATAGCCACTGCACGAGAATCTCCAAAGCGCTCCCGCATCGTCTGAAGAAAAACGCCTTCATAAGAATAAGTACGCTCTTTATTGGCCTTACCATCTGAATACACAACCCGAACTGCTTCAATCTTCATGTCA
>CAJXMY010000076.1 GCA_913056435.1 uncultured Hyphomonadaceae bacterium
ATGTATGCGCCCTCCCATCACGCCGAGCGTGTCAACATTTGGGACACCTGCCGCGAAAATATTGTTGCCCTCACAGACCCCACCCGTGTCAACAAACTCCAAGTTCAGTCCAAGAGCCTCGCCCGTCTGGGAAACCGCATCGAACAGGGCTTGCTGTGCCGCGTTGCGCGGCTTGGGCGGACGATAAAACCCACCGTGCAAATGCCCCGTAATACCCCGGCGCGCGGTTGCCTTCTGGAACAGAGCCCGAACCTGCTCGGTGGCCCAGTTTGCCGAGGCCTGATCCGGGGCTCGGGCGCCAAACCGGACAATTGCGAGATCCGGAACAATATTGACCGCCGTCCCGCCATCGATCGCACCGACGTTCACGGAGACGCCCTCATGCTGTTGATTGAGCCCCTCAAGCCCCAAGACGAGCTCCGCGGCGGCTTCTATCGCGCTGCAACCCTCTTCCTTCGCCCGACCCGCATGGGCTGAACGGCCGTTAAGAACGATATCGAAGACGGCGGAGCCTTTTCGTCCCCCAGACATCGCCCCACTGTCCATGCAGGGCTCATAGGTCATGCCAATCATGGCACCCGAGGATGCGGCGGTCTTCAAAGCCTCCGCGCTGGCAAAGTTTCCAATCTCTTCATCCGGCGTCAGGACAATTCGATAACCCAGTTTGTTCTTAAGAGCTCCCATTTCGAAAGCCTGAAGAGCACCGAGCATAATGGAAATCCCGCCCTTCATGTCCGCCACCCCGGGGCCATTCAGACGGTGCTCATCAATCCGAACAATCTGCTCAAAGGTCCCCGGCGGAAACACTGTATCATAATGTCCACTCATGATGACCTGGACCGGCGCCTCCGGACGGGCACAGATTTCCAGCACAGGCCCCGTTTTAAAGGTCTCTGGAGCTCCGTTCTGGCCAACAATCTCGAAGGAATCTGAGTCCCGTTGAGAAATGTCGGCATCCAAAGCACTGAAGGCCGAAGCCAGCGTGGGCGCCAGACGATTGAGGCCTTTCGTGTTCCAGCTGCCCGTATTTATCCGTACCCAGTCAAGCGTTCGGTCCAGCATCTCGGATTCAAGTGCGACGACTTGGTCGCACACAAAGCGGTCTGCTTCCGTCATATACCTCAAATTGTTCATGAGACTGCCTTTTCACAGGTCAGCGATTTAGGCAACTGCAGTCAAAAAAAGCCCCGGGGCTTGCCCGGGGCTTCCTCATCTCTTTGTCAGGATCTTAACCCACCCGAGCATCGAAGGCGATCAGTTCTTCCTCGAAGGACTGTATACGGTCACGAATGTCGAGACAGGCTTCTGGTAGTCCCTCATCACCAAAAACGCTGAGCTTATCGCAGCGAGTTTTCTCCGCCCTTGCATCCTGAAGTCGGCTGGAAATTTCAAATCGAGCCAGGGCGCGTTCCGTTGCATCTTCTGCGGCCATGAAGTCAATCCAACCCCGTCCGGCCCGACTGCTCGCCGTCCGAAAGGCCTCACGGGCGCCTGAACGGTCTGACCGTTCATAACGGGATTGCCCAATAAGCACCCATGCGAGGGAAGCATTCTCCAGCCCCCCCTTCTCAAGTGCATTCAACAGAGCCGCCTCGGCCTTTGCCCACTCCTGGAGCTCGGAATAAGACCGCCCAAGTCGTTCATACATTGCACCATTCGTGCTGATTTCCGCCGCCTGTTCAATCACTGGGATCGCCCGCTCATATTCCCGGGAAACCTGATAGAGGTTTGCCAGAAGCTCCAGACGCTGATAGGTCCGTTCGACACGCCCCTGGTTGATCTCCTTTTCCAGAATACGCGCGGCCTGATAGGGCGCATTGAACCGGTTGTAGAAATTGACGATGCGCATCAGCTCCTGCTCTGTGGTCAGGAGCCCTGCCAGGTACATCGCTTTCTGAACTTCAAAGGCCTTCCGTTCTTCGTCAGCCTGGAAGTAATCACCGGAAATCGCGTCCCACAACCGACGTTCCGTTGGATTCTTGGCCAAAAGAAGCTCAAGCAACTCCGCTTTTTTGGCCAATTGTCCCGTCGCGTCATACAGATAGATCAGGAAGTCATACACCTCCCGTTTGGCGTTTGTGCCATCAGCCCGCAGGACCTGTTCGGCCCAAGTGAGCGAATCTCTGTTCCGGTCCAGCTTTTGATAAAGCACTGCCAGCTGCCATTTCTGGTCCCGTGTGGGTGTTCCGCCCGCGGAAAGCCAGCGCTCGTAGAAGCCCGCAGCCTTGGGCAGATCATCCAAAGTCAAGTAGATCTGAGCAATGTTGATGTAGGTCGTGGCTTTGTCCGCCTCCGCGACAAAGCCGCGGTCCAGTGCCGTTTCAAGATCTCTTGCCGCGCCAGCGTAATCGCCGGACTGGATCTTAATTGCAGCGCCGAGACGTAACGCGGCATTCAACTCATAGCAATTCAGATCCAGAGCCCTGAGCTGATTGAGGGCCAGCAGCGCTCCGGCCGGATTGTCATTGGCCAAAAGTTCTGTCTCAGCTCTTAGGTAGAATTCGGCATTCTTTGATGAGAATTCTGTCTCCGCACAGCCCGACGTCTGTGCCGCCGCCACGGATGTCGCCACCGCGAAGAGAGCCGACGCCGAGGCCAGACCCTGAAGAATGCGTTTGATCGCCATCATTCTTACTCCTTTCCGCCCCTCAAAGCGGCATGGCCCAGAGTTTTCTGGCCCGACACATGAATAGGGGGACCACAGCCCAAAACTGGGTACCCTGGATTTTAATCCGCCAACCGGAACTCTAGCGGGTAGACCACGTTTCGCCGTTCAGCAGGCTGCCCCCGAACAATCTTGGGAGCAAATTCAACGCGGCTCACCGCCCGGACCGCTTCTCTCCGGAACACGCTGTCTGAACAATCAGCCTCAACATTATATGGCCGGCCGCGAACGTCGACATCAAAACGAACCTCACAGGAGCCCTCAATGCCCCGCTCTGCCGCACGAGTCGGATAACTTGGAACAGGGGGACGAACAGGCTGAGCATCTCGATCCGAAATGGCAACGGGATCGAAGGAAAAATTGCTCATCGGACCGACATTCAACTCTGAAGGTGCCGCGCCTTGAATGTTTGGCGTCGGAAGGTCAATTTGTGACTGTGTCGTTGAGAGTTTCGGAGGGGGTGGCGGCTTGTCCGCTGAGTTCAGACGCCGCGGCTTGGAACGTGTCCGACGGTTGATTTCCTGTGCATCCTCCTGAGGGGTGATCCTCTCAATGACGCGGGCCTGATCAATCTCCGGCTCCACATAATCCTGACTGATCAGAATCCGCATCAGCTGAAAAAGGACATAGGTAACAATGACGGCCAGTGGCACTCCGACGGCTAACCGAACTGATGAATTGGCAAACATGCGCGTCTCCTACTCTTCCGCTGTAGAAATCTGGACCACGTTCTGTCCATCTTCCTTGTTGATGATCTCAATGAGATCAATCATAGTCCCAGCCTCAGATCCTTCATCCACCTGAAAAACAAGCTTCCCTTTTGGATTGTCTTCGCGCAATTCCCGGATCTCGAACCCTACCTCCTGCAGAGACACTTCCTGTTTGTTGATCCAGATTTTGCTCTCGGCATCCAGAGCGATCAGAATCCCAAGCGGGTTCTGCTTGGTCAAATTCTCAACTTCCTGGCGCTTGATATCGACCCCCGGCTCGCGGATAAACTGAGCCGTCACGATAAAAAAGATGAGCAGGATGAAAACAACATCCAACATTGGTGTCAGGTTGACATCGTCATCAGAGCTGCCCGCGGCAGCAACCTGAGCCTTACGTCTTGCCATCTTTTCCTCCTAGCTCTGGCTCTGGATCACGTTGACGCGATCCATCTGCGCATTGTAGGCCTCATCACGAATCTTGATGATGGTTCCACTTTTTGCATCCGGATGGGCCTGAATCACCAGTGCACTCTCCGGGTTTTCCGCCTTCAGACGTTCTATGTTCGCACGAACGCCGCCCAGATCTGTGAGACGACCATTCACCCTGATCAGATTGTCCTCATTCACATAAACCACAATCGCTGGAACCTGCTGTTCCGGTGTCGAAGGTGACGGGGGTGGCGGTGGTTCCAGCCCAAGCGCCTTCTCCTGAATGAACGTCGACGTCACGATGAAGAAAATCAGCAAAATGAAAACGACGTCCAACATTGGTGTCAGGTCGACATCGGCCTCTTCCGCCGGTCTCGTACTACGTCCGCGCATCAGTCGATCTCCATCTCGTCGTTGAGCTTCTGAATCAGGCGGCCGACCTTCCGGTCCATTCCCGATGTGAACAGAATCCCCGAAATCGAGGCGACCATGCCAGCCATGGTCGGAATTGTCGCCTGCGAAACCCCACGAGACATCGCCTTCGCGTCCGCCCCGTCTGTAATCGCCATGTAGTCAAACACGGTCACCATGCCTGTCACCGTGCCCAGAAGCCCCAGCAAGGGAGCCAGAGCGACAAGCGCCTTTGTAAATCCGACATTGGCCTCTGCGCGCTGGCGAACTTCGGAGACCAATTTGTCCTTGATCCAGTGTGCATAGGTCGACTTGTGGTCGGTGCGCGAATGCCACGCCGCCAAAGCCTGCTCTGCATACCCCTTGTGGGCAAGCCGAAAGTAGAACAGCCGCTCCAGGATCAGCGCCCACATCACAAATGTGGCCGCCATGATCGCAAGGAGAACAGGTCCACCCCGGTTCAGGAATTCCTGCAGAGCTTCTAAACCCAACATAGAGCTATCTCCCGAGGAGGACGGCCTTAGGCCGCCCCACTCCGTTCAGCGCGTTCTGCCACCAGACCAGCGGCCTGCTCGTCAAGAACTTGCTGGTTGCCCCGCGCCATGGATGCCGCGATTGCATGCAGCAACAGAAGCGGAATGGCGGCAACGAGACCCAGAACAGTGGTCATAAGGGCGGTCGAAATACCACCCGCCATCAGCTTGGGATCACCGGCGCCGAAATTTGTGATGGCTGTGAAGGTGATGATCATACCAATGACCGTCCCCAGCAAGCCCAGCAAAGGGGCAACAGCCGCGAGGACTTTCACAACATCGTTGAAGCGCTCAATCTTCGGGGATTCCCGCAGGATCTGCTCATCGAGTTTCAGCTCAAGCGTCTCCAGATCGGCACCCTTATTGGTCTCATAAGCCTCAAAGACACGGGCCAGAGGGTTTCCATCACCCGCCTGCTTGGTCTTGGCCGTGCGCCCCATGGCCCCACCCATGAGCAACAGTGTGGCGATTTTGAACACGGCGAATGCCAGACCGATCGCCAACAGGACCAGGATTACCGCACCAACGGCACCCCCCTGACCAATTCGCTCTTGAATGGTGGGCTTTTCCCCCTCGATAGCGAAGAGGTCGCCCTTGGACGGATCAAACGGAACGATGACGGTGTCGCCCTCCTGTGCGGAGATAAGATCACGCATTGCACCGCGGAACCGACCGCTCGGCTGAGCCTTAAGGACACGAAGATAAGGCTCGTCCGTATTGTCCGAGATCACTTCGAGGAACCGCGCCCCATCATTGGTGGCTGCTGTAAACACACCCACGCGGGTCAATTCCACTTCCTGCGTCTCGCCATCGGGGCCAACACCTGCCACCTCGGCCGTGAAACTGGTGACCTCGGACTGAGCAATCATTTCACGGAGCATCGACTTCGGCAGAGAGTCCAGGTCCGCTCTAGTCGGAAGGGTACGGGCCTGAGCCACCTCAGACAAACGCTCCGTCCGACCGGGATAGTGGAAATTCGCCAGCGAAGAATCGATAATCGGCATGGTTTCCCCAGCGGCTGTCCGGAACTGGCCCAAAAGCTCGCCAAAATCACCAGCCTGCTCGTTCAGCTCGGCGGAAAGCTCTGCGAGCTCCGCTTCATTCCGATCAAATTGCGCATTAAGCTGCGCGCCCCGGACCTCGGCGGCTCTGAGTTCCGCCCGGGCTTCCCGCATCGCTGCGGCTTGTTCATCACGTTCGCGCTGAAACCGTGCCACGCGCTCGCGTCCTTCTGCATCGAGCTGGTTCGAATCGGCTTCAACTTTTCGTAAAACCTCAGAAAGCGACGATACCTGCGCAACAGCCGGCGCTGAGAAGGCAAGTGAGCCCGCCAGAAGCGCAGCAGCACCGAAAGCCTTGAAGGATTTTTGCATCTTTTTCATGGACTTAACCTCTTAAGTTCTTTCGCTGGGCTACTGCACAGACAATTTGGTAGCAGGAGCATACATCACGCCGGGCGTGCTTTTGCCCTGAGCCTGACGAATGGCGGCCGCAATCTCATCCTTGAAGGCATTATTCACGCCAACCCAGTCCCCACTGGCACGATCATACCGCGCGGCATGCCGACGGTCAGGGGAAAGATAGACAAGCGCCGCGCGACCATAAAGGAACATGTCAACCATCACGTCGTTCCCGTCGATCTGAACCGTTTCTGGCCATGTCTGGACGGTCCGGCCATATTCCATTTCTGCCTTGTAGGCATCAATGATCAGCCGGTATTGCTCAACGATCGGGACATCTGCACTTTCCATTGCCGTCTTCAGCAGGTCGATGCGTTCCTGGCGCTGCTCAAGCTTAAATGGGAGGTCGGCGTTCACGAATGTTTCAAGATCGGCCACCATGTCCTGTAACATCGGGACTGTCTGAGCAGTAATTTCATCAACCCGGCCCAGCTGGTCCTCAAGGCTTTCTTTCTCGCGGACCTGGGATTCGATCACTTTTTCCTGCTGGCGCACGTAGAGCTCAGCGGCCTGTTTGCGCTGCAACAACGTCCGAAACTCTCCGACCATATCAGACCGCTCATCATCGAGCTGGTTGATGCGGTTCTGTGTTTGCTCCGCGCGACGAGTAGCCGCCTCTCCGGTTTGAATTGCCCGGCCAAGCTGGCTTTGCGCAACTGCTGGCAATGTCAGTCCACCGATGGTTACGGCGGCGATGGCTACTCGAGCCGGTGTCAGAACTTTCTTCATGAAGCCTGCCTCTCACTCTCCACATGCTGCGGCGTCTCATCCGGAAACGACGCTTAAAACTTTTCTGTCGAACCGCCCGCGGCGTTCCGACATCGATCAATCTTGCCCATCACACACCTTGGGCAGTTTGCCGGGTCTGAAACCTGATTTCTTCCCTCGACCATCGGGGCGTTAATCGCCCTCTTATCATTAATATACGCCGTCCAGATCGCACGACCAGTCCGACGCAGGCTGAACGTGTGCAAAATGGCCGCGACAATGTCAAACCCTGATTTGCGAATGAGGCCGTTAAATGGCAGTGACGAAGAAAAAGCCCGTCAGAGCTCCACAACGGCAGCAAAAATTAAGGAAAAGTGGCTGGGGTGCCAGGATTCGAACCTGGGAATGGCGATACCAAAAACCGCTGCCTTACCACTTGGCGACACCCCAACGCGATCGCCGGAATAGACGCTCCGGGCAAAGCTTGCAACACCCAAATCGCAATTGGCCACACTCAATCATTGAGGGAAGCCGGTGGCCGGTTTGTTCAATCTGTCTTGCCTCCAGAGCCAAACGAGTTGCAGCCGGCTTTTGACAAGCTGCGTCCCAATGCCCATATCGTTATCCGATAAGGCCTTACAGGAGCCCCTTTCGATGAAAACTTTTCTGGTCGCCACACTCGGAGCCTTCGCGGGGGCCATTCTCGGCACAGTGATCATAGGGATCACGGGTGCCGGTTTGATCGGGAGCCTGATCAATGCAGCGACTGCGCCGCCGGCACAGCCCCAAAGCATGGTGCTCACCCTCGACATGAGGGACGCTCTTGATGATCAGGCGCCGACGACTGGCCTGGAGGCGTTACTTGGGAACCCCGTTGGATTTATTGACGTTATAACGCGTCTAGACGCCGCCGCACGCGACGATCGCGTCAAGGGTGTACTGATTCGAACCAGCGAGTTCGGAATTGGCTCGGCCCGATCAGAAGAATACAGGACGGCGCTGATGACCCTTCGGGCTAACGGAAAGTTCGTTCTCGCCCATTCGCAAGGTATTTATTCAGGAATATCAGCTTATCGCGCCATCTCCGTAGCGGATGAAGTGTGGGTTCAACCCGGCAGCGAGATCATCGCCACCGGCGTTGGTTTCGAAACTCTCTTTTTACGGGGATTGTTCGATAAGCTGAGCATCGAACCTGACTTTGTCTCACTTTATGAATTCAAGAACGCGCCGAACACCTATCAGGAAACGGAGTTTACCGCGCCCCACCGCCTGGCAATGACGGCACTGGCCGAATCAATCTGGTCAAATTCCCAACAAAGTATTGCAGAGGATCGCCGCATGCGCACCGATGCGTTGACCCCAATTCTCGAATCTGGACCGCTGGATGTGGAACAGCTGATGGAAACGGGTCTTGCGGATGCCATCGGCTGGCCACATGACGCTGAAGCCGCGGCAATTCAACGAGCCGGCAAGGGCTCGAAAACGCTTGATATCCTCTCCTATGTCCCGCCGTCACCGGCGGCGAAAGCGCCGGCCATTGCCATTGTGGGGGGTGAAGGCCCTATTATGACGGGAAGCGCGGACGGCAGCCTCTTCGCTGAAGGACGTAGTTTTGCCTCCGATACCGTCGCTGAGGCCCTGTATGCAGCAGGTAAAGACCCCGAGGTTGAAGCGATCGTTTTCCGTGTGAACAGCCCCGGGGGCTCTGCAACGGCTTC
>CAJXMY010000077.1 GCA_913056435.1 uncultured Hyphomonadaceae bacterium
GGGCTGACCTGCCGAATTCCGCTGAATGGAGGAGTCCACGGAAGGTATGGCAAAGGACACGCCGTCAAAGGAGAAAGAGAAATCGTCCATGCGCACCGAGTCATATCCGGGATCCATCGGATTGGAGTAGACCAGGTCCACCAGGGCGAGGGCCATATCTTCCTCATCGTCAATGTTGTCAGCGACCGCAGAGAGGAACCCAGAGTCGATGTTGCTCATGGCCAGCTCACCGAGATCGATCTCCACAGCTTCACCGGAGTCGTCGATATTCAGCGACAGCCCAGCGATACCAACCCGGGCAATCTCGTCACCGCCGAGCCCGAGTATCTCAACCTTTCCGAGACTAAACGCTCCGCTGTCACGTCGATCCTCAAATTCCATGGACACGTCGCTCACCGACCAGGAGTCAAACCCAATGTCATCAAAGCTGGGAAAATCGGACGGTGAACCGGTTTCGAGGGTCTCCGCGATCCAACCGGCCAGAGCCGGCGTTGGATTGATCAGCTCAATCGCACCAATGGAAATCTCCGCCTCATCATCCGGGGCGCTGAAGGCCACATTATTGAAGCGCATCACAGCGAAATTCGCCTCACCTTCGGTCATGTCGAGACCCTCAAGCGTCAGGCTCTGTGCCGTGATCTCGTCGACTCCGGCCAGTCCGACCGACGTGAATTCAGCCGCCGCTCCGTCGACACTCGACTCTGCGAAGGTCAGCAGACCCTTGCCTGACTTCGTCAGCGACATGCCAAGAAGCGCCGATCCAGCCTGCTCCGCATCACCCGCACGGGCGGTGACATCATACCCACCGCCGCCCATTGCGCCGCCATTCTCGTTCTGACAGCCTACAAGCAGGGCGATCGCCGCAGCACCGACCATAAGATGTTTCATCGTAAATTCCCTTTTTAGAGCCAACCCGCTAGGTTCTACTCGATTCAAATGTAAAAAGCTATTTCATGATTATCGATAAAGGCAACATCGTGACACTGGCCACAAAAAGTGGCCGCCACGTTCGCATCAGGTTGGAGGTCAACCCGAAAGCGCGTCGGCTGATTCTTCGTCTGGACAGCCGGAATGGCGAAGCCGTTGGCGTGGCACCCCGCGCCCATATGCTCCCGGAATTGGCGGCGTTCGCCAGCGAGCGAGCGGACTGGCTGGAGGCCCAGCTGTCGGCTCTTCCCGAGACCCGGAAACTGGTCGAAGGCAGCCTGTTCAACCTGCGGGGAGCCCCCTGCACCCTGTCTGCCACAGGTCATGGCCGGACGGCCCGCCTTGATCCCGGTCCGCCACAGCGCCTGATCGCGCCGGGCGACTCCGGAACGCTGGGGCGCCGGGCGCTGCGCTTTCTGAGGGCTGAAGCCCGCACTGACCTCGAGGCCGCAACGGAGCGCCATGCCCGGACGCTCGGAATCACTGTAGGAAAAGTCCGGGTGCGCGACACCCGATCCCGCTGGGGATCCTGCACATCGAAAGGGGACCTGTCCTATTCGTGGCGCCTGATCATGGCACCGCCCCATGTCCTCGACTATGTCGCTGCGCACGAATGCGCACACCGTCTGGAGATGAATCACAGCCCCAGCTTCTGGGCCCATGTCGAACACTGTCGTCCCGACTGGAAGCGGTCACGGAACTGGCTTCGACAGAATGGGGCCAGCCTCCACGCTGTAGGCGCCTAGTCGAAACCGGCAGGCTCCGGAGCGAGGGGCTCAACCTGCTCTGATTCGGGCGCGAAGCTGATCAGGATCGCACCATCGCCTCCTCGCGGATCCCGATTCGGGCCAATCATGGTCAGGCTGCCATCGGGTCGGAATTCCGCGATAATGTCGGCTTGGGGCCGCTCAGCCCGGAACTGGGCCAAGGAATATTTCTCGCTCAGCTTGGTGCGGGAAAAGGACCAGCCGCGATACTGGTCACGGATCAGGCCATCATAGGTCCGGCCCCGGCGAATGAGGGTGCGGCCCCGGGCCCGCTGGCTCAGACCCCGATCTTCGATGTCCTCTCCCTCGCTCAGAGACAGCTGGTAGACCATATGCCGGCCGACTTCAGGCGCGAAATGGCTGCAGACCAGCGCATTGTAGGAGTCATTTGTCGACAGGGCGACGACGGAGGAAAAGCGGGCATGATCAAGCTTCAGCTCGGCATCCTCGGACAGAACCTCCCCCAGAAAGATATCAAGGCCCGCCTCCCGTGACGGCCGCAGGCGCCGATAGGACGTATCGGCCACGATGACTTCGGTGCCTGAGGCCTGAAGCACCTTGGCCAGCTCCTGACTCCAGGCATTGGCGCCGACAATCAGGACCCCCGGCTTTTCTTTTCGCGCAAGCCCCAAAGCCCGCGCCAGTGGCCCAATGGTGAAGCCATGCAGGACCACGGTGACGAAAACCATCGCAAAGGCGAGCGGCGTGATCTGGTCGGCACCGGAGAAAAAGAAACGACCCTCGCGGGACAGGTCGACCAGCAGAGATCCAAACAGCCCAGACACCGCCACAGCAACGATGCCGCGCGGTGCGATCCACCCAAGAAGCAGGGCCTCATTGCGTGTCAGGGTCCCGTAAGTTGACATCCAGACCGACAGCGGACGGACGATGAACAGCATGCAGATGAGGAACAGGACGGTGTTCCAGTTGAGGGCCCGGGAGATGGTTTCCGGGGTCAGATCAGCGGTGAGCATCACGAAAACCCCCGCCACCAGCAGAACAGCAATGTCTTCCTTGAACTTCTGCAATTCGGTGAGGCCAGCCAGTCGGGAATTGGCAAGCGTCATTCCATAGGCCGTCACCGCGACCAGACCAATTTCCTTTTCAATGAGCTCTGCCAGAGCATAGCACAGGATGATGGAGGCCAGGATCAGCGGCGCCTTCAGATATTCTGGGGTCCACCCCTCCCTGAACGCCCGGGCCATGCCAATACCGAATGCGATGCCCAGCAAAGTCCCGAGAGCCGCAGCCGTAATGATGAACGCAGCCGTGCCGATCATACTTTCGCCAAGGGATGTCACGCGAATGATTTCAAACGCCGCCACGGCGAACAGCGCGCCGATCGGATCATTGACGATGCCTTCCCATTTGAGGAACTGAGCAGGGCGCCCGCTGAGCTTTGACTGGCGCATCAGGGGCATGATCACGGTCGGCCCGGTCACCACCATCACGCCTGCAAATACGACCGCACTGGCCCAGTCGAGTCCGGCCGCATAATGGGCTGCGAACGTGCCCAGCAGCCAGGCGAGGGGACCGCCAACGAAAACCATCCGACGGACGGCTGCGCCGGCATCCCTCAGATTCTCGAATTTCAGAACGAGGCCGCCCTCAAACAGAATCACGGCCACAGCCAGAGACACAATAGGTCGGAAAACATCACCGAACGTCTCCGACGGGCTGAGCAGGGGGTCCTGAAAGATCAGGGACCAGACCGGTCCAACCGTCAGGCCGGCCAGCGACATCAGCACAATAGCCGGGGCCTGCAGACGCCAGGCGAGCCATTGCGCCCCGAGACCCAGCGCCCCGATCAGGGCGCAGGCGAAGATCACATCGCGTCCAGCACCGCCCGCAAGAATAAGTCCGAAGTCCATGCCCGCTCCCGGTCCGTTCCTCAGGCCTTGGCCTGATGTGACTCGGCACCAGAGGCGTCTGCCTCATGCAGGGGCTCACGGGAGATGTCGAACCCGATTTCGCGCTTGCCGTAATCCCCGGCCTGATAATGCTCGATCTGTGACTGGAACCAGCCGATCACATGCTGGAAGACGTGGTTGTAAAAAGGCTCAGGGTCATGGTCGGCCAGGGGCAGTCTCAGGGTAAAATCGGTCCCGCCCACAATGCGGGCGACGAAATCCTCTCCACTCTTCTGACACTCCAGGGTTACACGCATCCAGTCGACCCCTCGAGACACCCGAACCGCCACCCCAAAGAGGATCGGTGAGAGCGGCCGGAAGCCGGCGGGCGGAAGCGAAAAAGCGTCATCCCCATAATCCCGGGCCTCAAATGTGCCGGCTGGTGGCACCAGCCTGACGCAGGCGCCATCGCTCGCCCCGATAAAGGCACAGAGCCCCTCGCGCAACTCCTCGGCCAGCCTGCGGACACGGGTATAATTCTCGCCTGCAAGTTTCTGGTATTCGTCGACTGTGCTGACCAGATCGTCAAAGCGCGCCATGCCGGGTTCCCAAGTTTCACCTGCCACAAGTTTAGTGCGCTGACCGTGACAAAGCCAGTCAAAAGCGGGAATTTCAACCGACGCGGCCTCATGCGGCCCGTGACGCAAAGCGATTTCGGGTCACGTCCCGATCTACGGCGGCCGCCTCCGGACGCAGCGAGACCGGCAAGGCCAGGCGGGCCCGTTCCAGGGCTGCGGCCGGCGTCGCACCGGAGAAGTAAGCGACGAGCATGGCGCCGATGGTTTCCAGATACAGCGCCTCCTCCTCAACGATCTGACCAAACCGGTTGGCAAGAGGTCCGATCAGCCCATAAGCGAGGAACACGCCCAGAAAGGTACCCAGCAAGGCGGCGGCGATCATGTCGCCCAAAATGGCCGGCGACTGGTCGATCACGCCCATCGTCTTGATGATCCCCAGAACCGCCGCGACAATTCCAAGCGCGGGCAGGGCATCGGCCAGCGTGTGCAGGGCGCCGACGGCCCGCTGGCGCTCTTGTCCCCAGACCTGAAGCTGATCGCGCAGACGCCCCGGGACCTGAGAGTGTGCATGAGGGTCGAGGCTGGCCGTCGTCAGAGTTTCGCAGATCAGCGAGACCGCGGGCCTGTTTCGCAGAAGGCCCGGTGCGGCACGAAAAAGCGCTGAGGCATCCGGGCTTTCAATGTCGGCCTCAATGGCCACAAAGCCGCCGCGTCTGAGCCGTCCCAGCAGCGCATGCAGCATCACCAGCAGGGTGTGGTAATCCGCCCGGCCGTGGCGCGCGCCCCGCAGGGCCCGCCAAAGCCCCAGCCCGGCCTCGCGGGCCACGGATGGCGCGTTCCCGATGAGAACGCTGCCCAGCGCCATGCCTCCGATCAAAGCCAGCTCGAAGGGCAGCGCCGCAAAGACAGCGGGGCCCGCACTCACGCTCAGGCCGCCAATCACGACGCCCAGAACGATCAGGAATCCCAAAACTTGTCCCATGCGGTCTCCACAAATGGTCGGTTCATCTTCCTTCTGACACAGAGGTCTTACAAAGGCGTTTCCAGCCGGCCACCCCCCGGGCGCAACGGCACGGCTTGCCGAACGTGTCCTTGCGCGTCAGACAGGGGCGATGACCGATCATGCGCCCTCAACACAGCCATCGCCCATGCCCAATCGCCGGGCGGCCTTCTTTCTTCTGTTCTTCTCGCTGATGGCCATTGGCGCAGGCAACACCATGCTGATCGCCGCCGTGATCCCGCCGCTGACCCGGGACCTTGGTCTGCCGGACTGGATGGCCGGCGCCATTTTTTCCCTGTCTGCCTTGTGCTGGTCCCTGTCGTCCCCGTTTTGGGGCAAACGGTCGAATCGCTGGGGACGGCGGCGGGTCATGGCGCTCGGACTGGCGGGCTACTCTCTTTCCATGGCCCTTTTGTTCGTGGCCTCGTGGGCCGCAGTCTCGGAGGTGCTGACCGGCAGCTTCGCCATTTTCGCCTGCCTGGCCCTGTCGCGCACCATGTTTGGCCTGATCGGGTCAGGAACCAATCCGGCCGCCCAGGCCTATGTGGCGGACAGAACCACGCCGCAGGAACGCCAGGCCGAGATCGCCTTTATCACCTCCGGTTTCAGCCTCGGAACCATTGTCGGACCGGCCTTCGCGGCGCTGCTGGTCACGACGCTGGGCATCCTCAGCCCGATGGCCATCACCTGCGCGCTCGCGGCGCTGATGTCCTTCCTGCTTTACAGATTTCTACCGGAGAACCGCGACCCGGTGGCCGATGCGGTGCGGGCCCGGATCACCCCCGGTGCCGCGGGGCTCTGGCGCGCACGCAATGTCTACCCTTTTTTGATCTTCGCCATTTGCCTGTCGCTGGTCACCGGTATCCTGACGCAGGTGTTTCCCTTCATTGTCATCGACCAGCTCCAATTGTGTCCTCCGGACCTGATGCAGGCCGAAAGCACCGGGGATGCCAAATTCGAGTGTGGTCGTCGGGTCGCGGGATATACCGGTCCGGCCTTCATGGTCAGCGCGATGGCGGTGATGCTGTCACAGCTTGCTTTGATCCCTTTATTGCGCCTGAGGAACAAGACCTTGATGATCAGCGGCTGTATTCCGCTTCTGATTGGCGCGCTCCTGCTGTTCAGTGCCCTTCTCATCCCGGGCGGCGAAGGCCGCATCGGCCTGATTTACCCGATCCTGATCACCGCCCAGTTCTTCATCGGGATCGGTCAGGGACTGGCGCGTCCGGGCTTTTCGAGCGGGGCCTCTCTCGCCGTGTCGCCCCAGCTTCAGGGAAATGTGGCGGGCCTGGTCATTTCCGCCAATGGCATGGGCTTCATCGTCACGCCGTTTCTGGGTCTGGTTTTGTATCAGTTCGTCGCGCGACCGCTGCCTTTCATCCTGGTTGCTGCCCTGCTGATCTTTATGGCGGCCTTCGCCTTTTTGATCATTCGCGATGGCGTGGGAGAAGCGGAACCCGACCCGGTTGCCCCGGACCCGCTTTAACCCGCCGCCGCCAGAACATAATCGAGGATCGCCGCCGTCGGATAGCCGTCCGGTAACAGGCCGAACGCCACCTGAAACTGGCGCAGGGCGGCCTTCGTCCCACGTCCAGCGATGCCATCCACCGGACCCGCCGGAAAGCCGAGTTGGTTCAGCCCGGCCTGCAGGTCCATGATCTGCTGGGTGTTCAGCGTCCCGAGCTCTCTGGGCCACGCGGTGATGGGTCCGGTCTCTCCGACCATGCCATCGGCCAGTAAGCCGATGGCCAGAGCGTAAGAATCCGACCGGTTATAGGTCTTGAACACATTGAAATTTGGAAACAAAAGATATTTCGGGCCCTGCGCCCCGGCCGGCAGCCAGAGCTCGGCATACACCCCCTCGCCCACGTCAAAGGGGGCCCCGGTCATAGGTGTCAGACCCATGCCGATCCAGGTGCTCATCCGCCGGTCCTGACCATCGGCAAGCGCCCAGTCGAAGCCGGGCGGCGCCGACACCTCCACCCCCCAGGGCTGGCCCCGCTGATATCCGGAGGCCGCCATGTAATTGGCCGCCGACGCCAGCGCATCAATCGCGTTGTCCCAGACATCCTTGCGTCCATTGCCGTCAAAATCGACCGCATGCGCGAGGAAGGTGGTCGGCATGAACTGGGTATGTCCCATCGCCCCGGCCCATCCCGACAGGAGCTGCTCGCGCACCACATCACCCCGCCCGACGAGAACCATCAACGCCAGAAGCTCCCGCTCCGCAAAGGCGCGCCGGCGTCCTTCAACGGCCATGTTGGCCAGCGTGTTGGCCGCATCGAAACTGCCAATATAGCTGCCCAGATTGGTTTCCATCGCCCAGATGGCCGCGACGGCCTGACGGTCAACGCCATAAGCGGCTTCGATCGCTTCGAATGTGTCCCGCATATCGCCGAGCTTCTGGGCCCCGCGCTGCAGGCGCGACTCGGTCACAGCGGTCTCGATATAGTCCCAGATCGGCTTGGCAAACTCCGCCTGATCGGCGATCCCCGTGGCCGTCTCTCCGCCAGGATCCCCCAGATACAGGCTCAGCGGGGAAATATCAGACAAGACCGCCCGGACGGTTTCTTCCGCCACACCCTGCCGCAAGGCTGTCGCCGCAAAGTCTGAACGCCACGCATCCATGGCCTCGTGACCACTGCTCTCAAACACCAGAGACAGCTCTGCAGCGGGGGTCCCCAGAGGGCCCCCGACATCCGGAACCCGGGCGGAAGCCGGGGCGGACAGGGCAGCAAGTCCCGCAAGCCCCAGGCCCATCCAGAGGCTGGCCAGGCCAGCCGCCTGCAGCCGGCGCAAGGGGTGGGGATGGCTGATTTCGATCATTGACTCACTCCGGGGCGGTGTGTATGTCGCGCGCTCTTGTTCGTAATCTTAGACGCCGGGCCATCGCCATGAAAGTTAAATCATCGATTAAAGCACTCCGGTCGCGCCATCGCGACTGCAAAGTTGTGCGCCGCCGCGGCAAGACCTTCATTATCAACAAGACAGATCCGCGGTTCAAAGCCAAGCAGGGCTAGCCGGCACCTCATGGCGGCACCTCGCGACCCGGCCCCTGACATCATTCTTTTCGACCTTGGCAACGTGCTGCTCGACTGGCAGCCGCTAAGACTTTACAGGAAACTCTTCGAAACCGAGGATCAGGCCCGTTGGTTTTGCACGCAGGTCTGTACCCTCGACTGGCATACGGCGCATGATCGCGGCACGCCTATGGCAGACAATGCCAAGGGCCTGATCGCCGCCTACCCCGACTATGAGGCCGAGATCCGCGCCTGGTCCGGCCGGTGGCTGGACATGTTCGAGGGCTATGTGCCCGATATGCCCGAGCTGGTGGATGAGCTCGTCACCCGCGGGGTCCCGTTCCGGGAGGCGCATCATGCGGTGGGGCGGCTCGTGTCCTCGCTCGTGGCCGATGGCCGCGACCTCGCGGGTGTGACCCCGGCCGACCTCGCGGCCGCCGACGAACGGTTCGAGGCCGGCGACGTCTCCCTCGTCGACCCCGTCGGCT